>CALLAT010000163.1 GCA_938002085.1 uncultured Pseudanabaenaceae cyanobacterium | reverse complement strand
TCGCAAGGGCGATGGCAATCCAGGTCTCAAGACACTTTGGAGGGGCTATACCAAGCTCCATTGGCTTCTTGAAGGTGCACAACTCGCTCGCCCAAGCTAGACATCGTGAGTGTCCTGGCATCTTTTGCCTAATGGATAGCTTGAACCAAGGGGACAGGATTTGGGCTGTAGTGCATCAAGAATTGGTGACGAACCCACAACAACGCCCGTCAAATAAGCACCGTCCAAAGTACTCACCGCTCAAAGTGAAGCAACCCAGCCTTTTGCGCAGGGGGGAACCCGATGGGGGAGGCGCTTCGTCCCCCACGGCGGGAGTTTGAGGGCTGGCCCTCATGGCTGCCTGCTTTGTCGTTTTGTCTCTAACTGTCCAGCGATCTGACGCCCCCTCAAAACAAGAACCATTGCCCAGCCCCCAAAACCCTCAACAACTGATATAAAAGCAACAGCAACCCCAAAATCCTCCCTGGATGCGCCCCGTGCTGAACCACCCCCTCCAATCCCCCAAACTCCAAA
Source organism: uncultured Pseudanabaenaceae cyanobacterium (assembly GCA_938002085.1). Taxonomy (GTDB): domain Bacteria; phylum Cyanobacteriota; class Cyanobacteriia; order PCC-9006; family JAAUQQ01; genus JAAUQQ01. The sequence goes on along the minus strand of CALLAT010000163.1, from coordinate 21,249 downwards.
CCCTCCTCACCCAACTCCAAACCAAACTAGGGCCAACCCAACAAACCCTAGCCACCTGGACCCAAACCCTCAGCCAAACAGCATCCAGCCGCACCCAAATTTCCATCAAAAGCCGCCGCGCAGGCCAAGCACTCCTATTTAGCCTCAGCGCGATCGCCCTCCTCATCTGGAACTGGCAACTCCTCATCGCCCTAGCCGTCGGCCTAGCCGCCATGGCCCTCATCTACCAACTCCAAACCCGCGACCTCCAACCCTGGATCGCCGGACTCCGCCACTGGCTCAACGGCCCCCACCGCCTCCTCCTCCTCTGCGTCCCCTGCGGCAGCATCGCCATGCTCGGCACCTACCTAGGCGCAAACCTCTGGGACGACACCCACAACACCTGGCTCGTCAGCTGCATCCTGCTCCAAGGCCTCGGCATGATGGCAGGCTTAGCCCTACTGTCATTGCAAACTGTTAACCAGCAAAGCGATCGCTCCGACAACCACCTCGACGACGCCCTAGCCGAGCTCACCCACCCCAATCCCCTCAACCGCCTCATCGCCGTCCGCCAACTCAACCGCCTCAGCGATCGCAACCTCCTCACCCCCGAACAAACCCGCATCGCCAACCAAGCCCTACAACTCCTCCTGACCCAAGAACCCGAAACCCTCGTCCGCGAAGCCACCCTCCACAGCCTCGAACCGGGCCTAATGGCACCCGAATTTTCATCCCTAGAAGAATCTGGTCTTGATACGCTGTAGGGGCGGGGTCCTCCCGCCCTATTGCCCCTGCGCATGCCTATTGCCGGGCGGGAAGACCCCGCCCCTACCGTTGGCATAACAACTGTGGATGGGCATCGCCATTTCCTGGCTCATCAATCAATGTCAGACGCCCTCACTGCCGCCATCAAACAGAAAGCCCTCGACCTCGGCTTCCACAAAGTCGGCATCGTCAACATCGCCGACTTTGACCAAGACAGCAGCGGCACCGACGCCCTCCGAAACTGGCTCGACCAGGGCTACCAAGCCGACATGGCCTGGATGGACAACCCCAGACGCCAGGACATCCGCCTCATCCTCCCCGACGCCCACAGCTTCATCTGCCTCGCCCTCAACTACTACAGCCCTCAACAACGCAGCGGCGAACCCGGTATCGCCAAAATCTCTCGCTACGGCTGGGGCCGAGACTACCACCGCATCCTCACCAAAAAACTCAAAGCCTTCCACCTCTGGCTCCAAGCCGAACAGGAGCAACTGCGAGATCTAGCAGTAACCGATTCCTCAGCAGTTGATTCTACACAAGCCAACTTGCCCGCAATCTTTCCCGAAACAATCCACTCCCGCTTCTACGCCGACACCGGCCCCGTCCAAGACAAACTCTGGGCCCAGCGAGCAGGCCTGGGCTGGGTCGCCAAAAACAGCAACCTCATCACCCGCGACTACGGCTCCTGGGTCTTCCTCGGCGAACTCATCACCAACCTACCCCTCACCGCCGACAAACCCCACACCAACCACTGCGGCAGCTGTAGCCGCTGCATGGATGCCTGCCCCACCGACGCGATCGCCCAACCCTTCGTCGTCGATGCCAACCGCTGCATCGCTTACCACACCATCGAAAGCAAAGCCGAAGAGATACCCGAGGCGATCGCCCAAAACCTCCAAGGCTGGGTCGCAGGCTGCGACATCTGCCAAGACGTCTGCCCCTGGAACCAACGCTTCGCCCAGCCCACCGACGAACCCGGCTTCGAGCCCTACCCCTGGAACATCAACCCCAAACTCCAAGACCTCGCCAACCTCAACGAAGCAGACTGGCAACAACGCACCCCCGCCTCCGCCCTCCGCCGCATCAAGCCCCCCCAATGGCGACGCAACGCCCAAGCCAACCTCCCACTAGAGCCACCCAAGCCCAGCCCCCCGTAAGGGCGGGTTTAGAAGATATTGACGCGATCGCTCATCCACCACCCAACCAAACTCGCCCCAACCTTAAGCCCTGGGCTTCCCCAACCTCAAACCATAAAACCCATCTCGGGAACTTCGAGCCACCATCCTGACTCTGAGTAAGAGATAATGTATAAGATGACGGTATAACCGCACTGCCTACCTAGGCCAACGCAGCCACCTTGCCCGCAAACGTTCTAATCTGTGTCGTTCTGGACCCTCTGCTTGTGAAGCTCCTTCGCCTACTGTGCCTGACCATCCTGCTCAGCCCCGTTTCAGCTTTATCGGCGGCACTCCCCGCGAGAGCCCAAGCGCCCCACACCGTCACCATTGACTTCGAGCAACTGCGCCAAGAAGGCCTCGCCCTCGCCCAGGAAGCCGCCCAACGCAGCCAGTTCCAGCAATACGACATTGCCCTCCAGCAAGTTGAACTCGCCACCCAGCTCGTCCCCGACGACTTCCGCATCTGGGCAGTTGCAGCTGACGTCTACCTACGCACCGACAACCTCGACAAAGGCATCGCAGCCCTCAAAACCGCCGAGAAACTAGAACCGGAAGACGCCTCCATCCAACTGGCCCTCGGCACCGCTTACTTCCGCCAAGATCAGTTCCAAGAAGCGATCCGCTACTACGAAAAAGGCGTCAAGCTCAAGCCTGAGTCTCCCGGAGCGCTGTTTGACCTAGGCAACGCCTACTACATGACCAATGAGCTAGGGAAAGCGATCGCCAGCTACAACAAGGCCGTCGAACTAGGCGACGACTTCTGGGAAGCCATCAACAACATCGGGCTCGTTGCCTACGAACAAGGCGACACCGACGAAGCCATCACCCAATGGACCCGCGCCGTCTCCATCAACGCCGAGGCAGCCGAACCCAAACTGGCCCTCGCCGCCGCTCTCTACGCCCAAGGCAAGCGCTTCCAGGCGATTCGCCTCGCAAAGCAAGCCCTCAAGATCGATGCGCAATACAGCGACATTGAATTTCTGAGAACACAACTGTGGGGAGACAAATTGATCGAATCAACAGAATCTTTACTAGCAAATAGCCAGTTTTTGAACTAACTCAACGAAGATCTCTGAATAGAGATCTTCTCAATCTTAGCTGTGACACCAAAAGCACTCTCCAGGGAATCCCTAGAGAGTGCTTTTTACTAATTCCACCTATCCACCACCATCAGGCAAATAGACAAAATGCCTCTTGGATTTAAAAGCTAAGTCCAAGAGACATTTTCTCAGCCTAGTCCTGAGACTAATCTCAAAGACAGGGCAACAAAGTTAAGCAATCAGAGTTGCTAGACCGTGGCACGCCAATTAGTATCAGGAACAGCCAAGATTAGCGTTTCTCGAAGAATTGAAGTGCCATTCATTTCCCATAAGAGATTTTCACCCGAAGCGTAATTGCGCAGCAAGATATCGCTTTGGCCATCGCCATTGAAATCTGCAGCACCTGCAATCTCCCAATTCACATCAGGCACTTCTCGACCAATGAGAGCTTCTCCAATAATGTCAGGTCCATTCATGAACCAGACTAGATTTTGCCCCAATCCAGCCGGGTTCAAATGGCGCAGCAGAATATCAGTTTGTCCATCCCCATTAAAGTCGGCAGTACCCTGAATTCGCCAGGTCAAATCACCCAAATCACGGCCAAACAGACCTTCTTGAATAATCTGCGAACCATTCATATACCAAATCAGGTTTTGGTCAGAATTGTAGTTCTTCAGAATAATGTCTGTCTGTCCATCGTTATTGAAGTCACCCGTGCCTTCAATCTCCCAAGCTGGGTCAGGAACCAAACGACCTGCCAGCTCTTCTCCCAGAATGGTCGAACCATCCATGTACCAAATTAGGTTTTGGCCTGAACCATTGTAGTTACGCAGAATAATATCTGCCTTACCATCCCCATTGAAATCGCCAGTACGTTCAAAGCGCCAATTGACATCAGGAATAGGGCGACCCAAGTTTCCATCACCCAGGACTGTTGTCCCATTCATGAAGCGAACCAGGTTATCCCCAGAGAAAGAGTTCCGCAATAAGATATCGCTAAACCCATCCCCATTAAAGTCATTTTCCGCGACCTTAGTCACCGCAATATCAATCGTTTGCGGTGCAGCCGTTTGGGCGCCGCCAAGGCCTGTATTACCTAAATCATCAACTTCAATCGTTAGGCTGGCATTACCCGTAATATTTACAGGCTTAAAGCGCAACTCTTCCAGGGCTGCATTAACGTCAGACAGACTTCCTTGGAACGTGAGGACATCATCTGCAAAACCATCATCTCCATTCGTGAAAGTGAGGCCCGATGTATTGGTCAGCGTGACCAAGCCCTGAGTCGCCGTTAGTGTTACCTCAAGCGGCGCTCCACCTGCATCGACGTCAGCAATTTGAATTGCATTTCCATTTGCAGTAGAAAAGCGAAGAACCTTGTCACCATCAACATTTTGACCTGCTGCTGGAGGCGTGATTACTGGAGCATCATTGATGTTATCGATAATGAGCTGGTCAGAAACCTCACTGGGGTTACCCGACAAATCGATTGCTGCTCCAGCTGCGATCGTGACCTCAATAGGAATAGCTGCGACAGGGTCGTTCGTCACAACGGAAAAGGTATAGGTAGTAGGTGACTGCTGCTGAACATTACTAGCAGTACCAAAACCAACCGTAATATCATTCAGATCAAAGTCAGACACCGGTTCAGAGAAAATCGCGGTGACAATGCCTGTTCCGGAGTCAGCTGTAAGTGAGACTGTTGGGCTCAGCATTTCGATACTGAAGACATTCGAAACGACCGAGTTAGCAGCCTCTTGGATGTTGCCATCAACGTCTTGAGCATTAGCAGATGCAACATCAATATCCGCGATATCGAGGTTGAGGTCAGTAACACTGTAGTTTTGAACAAAGGTCGTTGCATTCACCCAAGAGCCAGTCGTCGGCGTAATTGTGCCAATGGCATTCTCAGTCGGATTGGGGAAAGTAATGTCTGGATTGATCGTCTGATCCATCGTGCTGCTGTACGAGATCGACAGCGAAAATGTCGTCACATTATCCGAAATAATCGGAATGCTGGGGACAATTTGCGTCACCACTGGCACAGGAGGCACGTAGTCAAAAGCCAGCGTATTGGATGGCGTATTGAGGTTACCCACTCCATCACCCGCTCCATTCTCAATGACAGAGATGGATACAGGTCCTGCTTGAATAGGTGTGATATCAACCGTGAACTCGGACGAGACAGGAACACCACTCGTCGAGAAAACGGAAGTTATATTGCCATTGGTCACCAGAATATCTGCCGCATCAAAACCTGAGACAATCTCAGAGAAGTTGACAATGATTTGAAACGGACCTTCGACTGTACTTCCAGAAACAGTCGACAAAATAACATCAGGCCGAGCACCATCGTAAACAATAGAGAAAGGAGCAGATGCATTATTTAGGTTAGTCGCGATATCATTCGCCACACCTGCTGCAACGCTAAGCGTGACTGGAACCTCAACTTCTCCATTGACACGGGGATCAACATTGAACAGATACTCATTCGCAGAGACTACTTGGAAGCTGGCGGCATCAATCACACCATTCGTGATGGATATATCACCTACGTCAAAGTTCTCAACAGCTTCACTGAAGAGCGCCCTCATCGTGAATGGCTGATTGATGGGCAAAGCAGGATCGTAGCCTACAATTGCCAGCGAGACTTCCGGTGGGGTGATGTCGTAGATTGTCGAAAAGACAGGAGGACGATTGCTAAGGTTGCTTCTTAGATCCAGAGTAGAATCAGCCGCTAAGTTAACCGAGACAACACCTTCATTGATTGGAATAACCGTAAAGGTTCCGGTACCACCATCAAAAGTGAAGTCAGCAATATTGGCATTAACAAAGTCGAATGCTGGAGAAGCGACAGTCTCATCAAAGGAAGCAACAAATGTAAAAGACTGATTGACTGCACTGGGTACAGGTTGAGTCAAACCCAAACCATCAAAATAGCCATTAAAGAAGTTTGCTGTTGGATTCTTAGTGTCAATACTAAAGACATCAGTCACCAATGCATTAGGCGGTAGAGCCGGAACTTGAGGTGCTCCCGAAATACCAACGCCGCCGTCAACAGAGATATCAATATTGACTTGCTCTACATTGATATCCACCAGGTCATAGCGAGCAACAAAGGTTCGCGAATTAGTCCATGCGAAGAAATCTGGGGTTAAGCCGGTGGTAGAACCAGGGTTCTCAAATGGGTTGGGGAAAGTAATATCTGGCGCAATGCCAGTATTCATGGGCTGATCATATTCAATCGTCAGCGTGAAGTAGTTTTCAGGTGTCTCAGGGTTAGTGCCAGCAATCAATGGGTCATTGATATAAGTCACATTGGGCGTTACTGCTGAGACTTGGGGCTGAGAGCGATAAATATAAGCTGCTCCTGCTTGGGTCAGGTCTGCGTTAATCCCAAACTGCCCCCCCACAGTTGCATCAATATTACCGCGAATGTAATTTTTAGTTGACGCACCAACTACTGCTGTACTTCCACCAGCGCTGGAAGTATAAACATCAACTGCCGCGCCAAACTGGTCTCCATTAATTTTGTCTGAGCCCGTTACGCGGTCTTCTTGCTCCCATGCAGTGCCCGCGTCATTCAGTTCGTAGATGTAAGCAACACCGGGCGCAGGTAAGCGCGCAATCTGATTGGGATCATTTTCATCGGGAGATATTTCATTTACGAAAGTTGGGTCATCAAAACCATCCACCTCTTCACGCAAAGCACCGACTACAATGGCACCATCATCAATGCCGACAGAGACACCAAACTGGTCATTAGACCGTAACTTGCCATCATTGCCGGTGAGCTGTTGGACTTGAACCCAAGTGCCGCCTTGATCTTGGAACACGTAGGCAGAACCAGCATCCAGGAAGGTTTGATTGCCTCCCCCCGCTTGTGCCTCAACAATGTCGTTGCCAGGCGCACCCACAATCGCGTAGCCATTCACAATGTCGACCGAGAAGCCAAACTGATCGTTGGCAACACCTTGCTGCTGGCCGGAGACAGACTTTCCATCAGATGCAATGACTGCTTGGGAGTTATTGACATCCCAACTGCCATCGGGTTGTTGACGATAGATGTAAGCAGTACCAGCAGTTGCCACTCCTCCAACGCCTTGAGCATTTGGAACTTCCGCATTGGGAGAGCCCGCAATAATCAGCCCATCCGCGATCGCCACCGATGAACCGAAGCGATCAAAAGCTGCTTCAGCACCATTGTTTGGATTGGCGATTTTATTACCAACCTGCGTCCAAGCACTGCCATCTGCAGACGCCTCGAATAAATAAACTGCGCCAGTTTGCTGCTCAGTAAGGCTACGGCTATCGTTGGGAGCACCCACAACCAGGGTGCTTCCATCTAGTCCAACCGAGGAGCCAAATTGGTCAAACGCACGACTGCTTAAGGTGCCATTGGCAGGACCGTTGTCGGTGTGAACAACTTTCTGAACTAGCGACCAAGCACCTGTTGCTGCGTCTCGCTTGAAGACATAGGCAGCACCAGTAAACTCATCGATCCCAGGCGTCGTAGGAGAAGGACTCCGAGCGCCAGATGCACCCACAGCCACATAAAGGTCGTCGCTACCGGGAATCTGCGAGGCATCCACAGAAACACCAAAAGACTCGTTAAAGATAGGCTCATCGGAGGTGAGTTCAGTCTCCCGCGCCCAGCTGCCATCATCAGGGTCTACCGTAAACACATAGACCGATCCAACGTTCTGCCCCAGTGTTATTGCTCCAGTATTCGGATCGATAACATCGGCATTATTAGGCACACCAACAATGGCATAACCATCAAAAATGGCAACAGAGCTACCAAATTGATCACCTTGGTCAATATCTCCCTGAGAAATGCTGGACGGGTCTACGTTGCCAGGCACATTATTGAGCGTGGCATCAGCCAGGAGCTGCTCAGCCTCAAACCAGTCCAAGATGCCGACATAGGCAGCCTGAGCCTCTGACGTGAAGGCTAGCTTAGGCATAGCTACACCCGTCGTGGCATCCAAAGACCAGTTTCCACCTTGGCTAGAGCTACCAATGGGAGTCGTAGAAGCTGCGATGCTCGCTTGGGTTATCTCTTGTAACTTCGCAATAAATTCTTCGCCTGCATCACCAGCAGCCACGTTACAGCCGTAAAGCAGCAGTTCCGCCTCAGAGGCGGAGAACCAGCTCGCTAGAGCCTCGCGATGCTCACTGAGGTTGGACAGGCTCAACTCCCCTTGCCCTAGATAGAGGGTGCCAGGGGAACCATGGGCAACGATATGCAGCCGGTTGATGCTGGGGGATGCTTGTAGCGCTGAAGTGATTTGCGCTACGCCATCCTGGGCGTCATCCAAGAGCATCACAGCCGCATCTGCGACCACACCCGCCATGAGTTGCTGATAGCCTGCGACACCTGCATCGATGACAACGAGCGTCGAAATGGCGCCCCGGGGTTTCAGAGCTGCGGCAGAAAGAGTCGAAGCAGCAGCAGTAGATGAGGTTGAGCTGAACATGGTGGTCATCTCTAGTGGTGGCAGAAGGTGCAGTGAGGAGAACGATCTGGGCAAGGGGGAGCCCGAGTCTAATTGAGAAGCTAGCCTAGCAGACAAATACAGATATTTACCCAGCTGAAACGATCGCTATCTCTGATCCCAAGATGACAAACCATTTGGGGAACGGGAAGTGCTTCATCAGAGACTTACAGTCTTGAGGTTGCAAACTTACCGATTGCCCTATCTCTTTAGTCGGACCTATAGATATGGCCAATCTGTACACAATCTTGCCCATTGTTCGCGTTAGATCAATCACCTCGATCACAAATCCGGACAAGGGAACAATTTTTATTGAAAAGCCGTCATCGCCTAGAAAAGCCATATATATATGGATTTTTTAGACAATTAGTTATCCCAGAAGTATTTTGAGAAAAATTTTGGCTCAGCGACTGATTGTGAATCAGATGCAGTATTTTGGCAGCAGCAGCATTGAAATAGACAGTGAATCTCCAGGAGTATAAAAGTATTTTTTATACTGAATTCAAGGTTTGAATTACGGTCTTTACAGGGAAGAATTGCAATGGTTTTGCGTAATCACAACAGCTTTAGTGATGGCGAATGACTTCTGTTTTTTTACTGGGATTTTATCTTCTTCCAAAGGGATTTTCCCAATAGGCTTTGACGGTTCTAACCCTCATCCCATTTCACAGCATGAGGGCTGGATTAGCTGGCTCGGCAGCTAAGAGATTTGTTGAGAAAGGCATTGGACTGTCACAGATGACTCTGTTATTCAGTCAAATGTGAGCCGTCAGCTTGATTCGAGGGCGTGGAAGCTGAGTCGTACTTTCGCACAATATTATAGATAGATAATTGGGCTAGCAGCTCCGAAATAAGCCTTGCTGGGGGCGATGGAATCGACATCTATGGATCTATTTGACCACCATCGCGAAGCATTAGTGCTGAGTGAGGCTCCCCTGGCTGCAAGGATGCGGCCTAGGCAGCTAGACGACTTTATTGGGCAGGATCACATCGTGGGACCGGGGCGGCTCTTGCGACGGGCGATCGCCGCTGATCAGCTCTCCTCAGTCATCTTCTATGGCCCCCCCGGCACGGGCAAAACCACCCTGGCCCAGATTATTGCCAATAGCACCCAAGCCCATTTCATTGCCATTAATGCAGTGCTAGCAGGGGTTAAACAGATTCGCGAGGCCATTACTGAAGCCCAGGATCGTCGAGGGCAGCATGGCCAGCGCACGATTCTGTTTGTTGATGAGGTGCATCGCTTTAATAAAGCCCAGCAGGATGCGCTGTTGCCCTGGGTGGAGAATGGAACGATTGTGCTGATTGGCGCAACAACGGAGAATCCTTACTTTGAGGTGAATAAAGCCCTAGTGAGTCGATCGCGGTTATTTCAATTGCGATCCCTAGAAGCATCCGATCTAGAGCAAGCCATTGATCGGGCCTTGGGCGATAAATATTTGGGCTATGGCGAGCTAGCCGTGGCAATGGAGCCAGAAGCAAGGGCTCATTTGGTCAATGTCGCCAATGGTGATGCCCGAGCGCTGCTCAATGCCCTGGAGCTGGCCGTGGAAACGACAGAGCCTGATAGTTCGGGACAGCGATTGATCACGTTGGATGTGGCGGAGGAGTCGATTCAGCAGCGGGCCGTGCTGTACGACAAGGAAGGGGATGCCCATTTTGATACCATCAGCGCCTTTATCAAAAGTGTGCGGGGCTCAGATCCTGATGCAGCACTCTATTGGCTGGCACGAATGGTTTATAGCGGCGAAGACCCACGCTTCATTTTTCGACGGCTGATCATTCTAGCCAGTGAAGATATCGGCCTCGCGGATCCCCAGGCAGTGGGAGTGGTGACGGCCTGTGCCACGGCCTTTGATCGCATCGGCATGCCGGAAGGGCAATATCCCCTAGCCCAAGCCACGCTGTATCTGGCCAATACCGCGAAGTCCAATAGTACATTGGGCTACTTCGAGGCCCTCAAGGCGGTAGAGCAAGAGCGGGCGGAGGATATTCCCAATGCACTGAAGGACAACAATCGTGATGCCAAAAGTTTTGGCCATGGCGCAAATTATAAATATCCCCATGCCTATCGGGACCATTGGGTGGCCCAGCAATATTTGCCCAATGGTTTGCAGGGCCAGGCCTTTTATCAGCCGTCAAACCAAGGCTGGGAGAAGGATTTAGCAACGAAGGTAGACCAGCGGCGGGAAGCTCAAATCGCAGCCCTGGCCGAAGGCGATATGGCAGTGCCAGAAGTGTTGAGTTTTGGGCCTGTAAATGCCCGGGCAGAGCGATGGATTCAGCGGGCGGTGAGCCAAAGCGGCGAGCGACTGGGGGAGCTTCGCGATCGCCTTTTCACCCTCGCCCAATGCCAGCGCCACCACCGAGTATTAGACGCCAAGGCAGGCAGTGGTCTTTTGACTTGGGAGGCCGTGCGACAAGTGCCGGAGGGTCAGGTCTATGTCTGGGTAGAAACAGCTGCGGAACAGAAACAGTTGGAACAACAGGCCATGGATTTGCCTGAACTAATGAGGCCCATCGTGCTCTCTCAACTTGAGCCCCATCCAAAGCAGTCGGCGAGGACCCAAACCAAGTCTGATCAGCTGGAAGCTCATGATACGGAGCGCAGTGAAGCGCTGACGTTTGAGCGCATCATTGGTCGCAACGTTCTCGCAGGGGAAGATGAGATGGCTGACTCTTTGAGTCAGCTCATCCAACGCCTGAGCCGTAATGGCCGATTGATACTAGTTGAATCAGTCCCTAGCCAATCCCAACGCCTGTATAAGTGGATGGATGAACGCTGGCTTAGCAAAAGGTTGCTCAAGCAACTCAAACAAGCAGAAGAATCACTCTATCGTTCAGAGCCAAGCTTAAGCTGGGATGTTGAAGCCTTGCGATCGCCCCTGGAGACCGCTGGCTTAGCAGTGACAGTCACAGTGGAACCGACGGTAAGCCAAGTCCAAATTTCCCAAAACCTGATCGATTATTGGTTCGGCGAACGTGACCACAGCTATGCCACAAGGATTGGCGCCATGGTGCCCCAGGATGACGTGAGCAAGGTTCGTCAGGCCTTTGAGACGAAGTTAATGGGACGGCAAGTGGAACTGCGCGGGGCGATCGCCTGGGTCGTCGCCAACAAAGCCTAGTCGGGTTCACCTGGAGCAATCCTTGCCACCAGAGCCTGGCCCACCCACGTACAATGCAAACGCAAATCTTCAGTCGAGGCGATCGCCATGGAAACCAATAGCTTCATTGCCCATTGGCAAGAATGGGTGACCTTGGCGGGCTACTTCGGCCTAGCTGGATTCGTGGCTTGGCAAATTTTCACCCGCAGCTAGTCAAGGCATTGGACGGGCAGGCTTGGAAGTAGTACTGGTGGAGACTGCCGCTGTAGCGATTGCTGCCTCCCCACTCTCCTATCTCCCAAACCGGCTCATCTCGCCCTCAAACCTCTAGCGGCGATAGACCTCGCCACTATCCCAATCCATCGCATAATCCGTCTCGCTAATGCGTCGCCAGGTAATTTTGCCGGACTGGGTTTCGACCAGCGCACGCTCCGCAATACGCACCACGTTATCCCAGGTGAGATCTGGACGCTGGAGCAGCTCCTGTAGGTCGTGGAGAGCAGCCTGGGCATGGGTCTCGTTAGCCGACAACGAGTGATGAGTCATGCGACGCAGGGGATCTTGCTGCACCGCAGAAAATCCCTGATATACCGCTGCAGTAATCTTCTCCTGGAGCTGAGCCTGACCTCGCAACATCTGCTTGCGCACCCCCTCTTTACTGGTGGCATAGAGCGCTGGCAGGCGGTTGAGGGCATAGGCTCTCACCTGGGCAGGCTGGATATATTCGATGGTACGAGCAGGCAGGGATTTAAGCTGGCGCTGGACCTCGTCGTCCACCAACTTCTCCATGACGTTGACGGAGAACTCCTCGTTAGGCTGAGCCATAGCTTTTCCAAATTGAGCAGTGATTGCATTACCAGTAGCCTTTGTTTACCCAATTTCTTCAGGGTTCTCACAGGTGAGATTGGAGGATCAAGAAGGTTTAAAGTCGGCCTTCAAAATCCTTGGGAGGAGATAATATTTTTAGGCAATATCTATAGCGTCAAGAATCAGTAAAATCAAAAATATTGAGTTAGGTCTAGTTATTCCTAGGCAGAGAGAGTTTAGAGCTTGCGATCGCCGCTCAAAATCCCTCTCACCTGAAAATAGAGACTAAGCGAAGAGACTAAGCAACAAGCAATATCGCCAAGACCCATCTAGCCTAGCTCCCTTGCCATCACCTGCAAAGGCAAACCGATTTTGCGAGCCAATGCAGCAGGCGCAAACTTTAGCTTGAGGCTCTTGGGCAAGGCATTCCAGACAACTGACTGAAAACCAAATTGACGATAAAAGCTGGGCAAAGAACGACCCACGCATTCCAAATAGAGCGGTTGCTCCGCCTGTTCAATCAAAACTTGGGTGAGATGACTGCCGAGACCTTGGCCTCGCCAATCTCGTTGCACCACCAGACTGCCTAGCTCTTGAGCTTCAGAGAAAGTGCGGAGTTGCCCACAGGCAATCACGCAAAGAGCCCCCGCATCAGAGAGATATTCAATCACCCAGAATTGTTGCCAGCGTAGTTGAGTGGGGTCGAGCTTGGCGCTCCAGACGAGGCGCCGGATAGCGGCCAAATCTTCAGCAGCGGCAGGTCGAAGCTGGCATTGATGGGGAAGCATCGAGAGCACCTAGGTAAGGGACTGAGTGAGATATTCAGGAGTCGCTTGACTCCCATCGCGAAGCGACATCTTCAACGCTCTCGCATAAGCCGAAAACCGAACAAAATATGCCGCGACTCTGGAGGACGACTGTGACGATAGGCCCCACGACAAAACCCCGGCAAGTCATCCCAAGAGCATCCCTTCATCACCACTCGCTGGCCCGCTCGGCTGTCGGTGTACTCAAAAACATTGCCAGCCATCTCCGCAATGCCATATGGGCCTTGGCTCAAGGGGAATTGCCCCACAGCACTGGTCCGATCCAAGCCCGAGCCTCCCCAATTAGTCGCCTCAGCTTGCCAATCGTTGCCCCAAGGGAAGTAGCGCCCATCGTTCCCCCTTGCGGCTGCCTCCCACTCCTCAGCGGTGGGTAGGCGGTAGCGGTAGCCATCCTGCTCACCGCGCCAAGTTGCAAAAGCAACCGCATCAGAATAAGAAACCAGCACGACAGGATGTTCTGCTTTGTCCTGGGGAGGCTGACTGTCCTGCCACAGGAATTGCTGAACTGCGCTGTAGGGGTGAACCAAAAAGCCTTGCTGCTGATAATCGGCCTCGGAAATGGTTGGAGCTCGGTGACCCGTCGCCTGCACAAAAGCCTGATAGTCCTGTTGAGTCACCGGGAAACGAGCCATACAAAAAGCGCTCAGGGAAGCAGTTTCCCGCCGAGCCTCCCGGTCAAACCAGCCCTTGCGACGCAGGGATTGCTCGGCCTCGGCCTGAGCTTCAGGAGCCTTTGCGATGGCCTCTGCAGAGATGCGGTAGGCGTAGTCCCGCTCAGCGCGATCGCTCCCCAGCACAGCTTCCCCAGGCGGCACATAAACAAAATCCCCGCCCGCTTCGCAATCCTGTTGGGAAATCTCCAGCGCCGGTTGAGCCGACGATGCTGGCGAAGTTTCGCGACAGCCCACCCCAAAGGCCAGGCAAACAACTGCCACGCCCCTCGTCATTCCCAACTGGAGCTGCTTTCTAGCCTGACGTTGATGCTTGACTCGCACTGAACTGACCTCACAATTTCATCAGGAATCGCGGCACAGCGTTCGGCATTCTGCACTTTCAGCTTGCTCTGACCTTTCCTTAAATTAGAGCTAGGCGCAAGCGACTGCGAGCACTGGAACTTTAATCGCCATGGATCCCAAAGACGAACTACTGGCCAAACTGAAGGCGATCGATGCCGACGCTAATGCTCCTGCAGTAGAACCAGAATTGAAGCCCGTATCGCCTCCTGCACCTGCTCCAAGCGTAGAAGCCACGACCCAGAGCAGCGACGAATTACTGGCCAAACTCCAGGCGTTCGACGCCAATGCTAATGCTCCTGCAGCAAAACCAGAATTGAAGCCCGTATCACCTCCGACACCTGCCCCCAGCATAGAAGCTACGCCTCCGATCAGCACGGATGATTTTCTTGCCAAGCTAGATGCTTTAGATCAAGCAACTCGACCCACACCTCTTCCCATCCCCACAGTTGCACCCACACCCCAAAAGCCTCTACAGAGTTCTTCGACAGGCTCCCCTGCAGCTCCCTCCCGCCCAACATCACCCCACTTATCTAGCCATTCGCCTAGCGCTAAATCTTCAGGCAGGGGCAAGCCCCATGGCAACAACAATGCACCCACGCATTCCACACCCGCTTCACCCACCACCCAGCCCTACGCTGGTCTCCCCAACGTCATCGAGCGGCTCAAGCAATTCACCCAAGAGCAGCTTGCCGTCCATGCCGCCCAGAACCAAGCCAAGGCAAAACGCGCCCAAGAGCTCTCCCGCGCCCAAGCTTGGCTAGATGCACTGGATCCCCTGAGTGACGATGGGTTTTGGTTTGAGCAGTTTTCTGAGAGTTATGAGTCTCGCATCCAGGCAGCACTAGACTTCCTCGATCCAGGCAAGGCCCAAGGCAAGCAACAATGACCACAGCCGAATTACGGCTGATTCTCATAGATCGGCGGGTCCCTTACAGGAAGAAGCATCCAGCGTTTTAGCTAGGATTGATTACGGCTTAGACCTGTTCATCGGAACCATTTCTTTAGAGACTGGTGACAGGTTCATTTTAAAAAGTTCAGTTTTCATGGCTACCGTCCCCAAGGCTCTCAATCCCTATAAGCGTCCTGCCTGGAAGCCCCGCATCAAAGCAGGGCCGGGACCCCTAACCCATTCAAAATTTGGTGGGGAGCCCTGGCTCCCTCTCGGGGAGCCCTGGCCTGAATGCCCCAATTGTAATGAGCCGATGCAGTTTTTTATGCAACTGGATCTCAACAAAGTTCCTGAGGACCTCCAGGGCGATTTTGGTGATGGCTTGCTCCAACTGTTCTACTGCACCAGCGAAGAGCCAGACTGTGCCGTGGAGACCGAAGCATGGTTCCCATTCAGTAAAGGCAGCCTAGTGCGCATCGTCCATCCCACGGCAGCGGATGCCGAATCTGAAGCCCATGACATGGGCTTAGAAGTGGAGTCCTTTCCCCAAAAGATGATCGTCGGCTGGGATGAACTGTTGGATTATCCTGACCCTGAAGAAGCAGAAGGCATGGGAGCGGACCTCTCCGATGATGACTGGGATACATTGGAAGCCTTAGAGAAGAAAGGCCCCAGTATTCCGCGGGATGGCGACAAGCTCTCAGGCTGGCCGTTTTGGGCACAGTCCGCAGAGTATCCGGACTGTCCTGTCTGTGCCGGACGAATGCAGTTTGTCTTCCAAATTGAATCGGATCTCAACCTACCCTTTTCCTTTGGAGATGGAGGTTGCGGATACATCATGCAATGTGAAATGCACCAAGACCAAGTGGCATTTAGCTGGGCGAGTGCGTAATTAAGTCTGGCAGCCCTTGGTTGCTCTTTACTGCAGGCTAGAAGCCCTGTTAGCTCAGCTCTAACAGGGCTTTTAATTGGCGAGAACAAAGACAGTTCAAAAGAAGATGGAATGTCATGCCGCATCGATGTCCCAACAGCAAGCCTCCTCAACCATTTGCTTCAGTCTGCGTGAGCGCTGTCAAACCTCAAGCGTTGACTATCTGGTAGCCTACACCGCATCAGTAGAACTGATTCCCCATCATGATGAAGTGCAGCTCTTCATCGAAAGTTATCTACCCGCAGATGCTGATTCAGAGCTATTGGAGCTTGCAATACAAGCCACGCTAGAAGGTTTTCAAGAGACGCTGACTCCCCTCGGCTTGGGCGCGATCGCCACACTACAAGACCTCATCCTTCATCCCGTAGACTTTAGCCACTTACAACAACGAAAGTTCTCTGCCCAGTACTTGGCTGATGCGATCGCGTTGGCGATCGCATCAGCCATCCCCCCTCCCAGCCCATGAAGCTAATCAAGCCCCCTACTTCACTGGACAAGATTGACTTCCGCCATGCCGTCTTCCTAGCGGGTTCCATTGAGATGGGCAACGCAGAAGATTGGCAAGCCAGCATTGCTACCGCCTTACAAAACACAGACCTCACACTACTCAATCCTCGCCGTGACCATTGGGATACCTCCTGGGAACAGCGCATCTCTAACCCCCAATTTCGAGAGCAAGTGACATGGGAACTGGATGCTCAGGAGCAAGCAGCCATGATCGTCATGTACTTTGCACCCAGTAGCAAAGCTCCTATCAGTTTGCTGGAGCTGGGTCTGTTTGCGCAGAGCGGCAAGTTGGTGGTTTGCTGTCCCGACGGCTACTGGCGAAAGGGCAATGTGGAAGTGGTGTGCGATCGCTACAACATCCCGCTGGTGCTTAGCCTGCCAGATTTAGTGACTGCGATCCAAACCCAAATGGGGCACTAGACCGAGCGATTCGAGGGAACCTTCAACAGCGAAAGAGGATCCCAAATCCTAGTTCAACCAGACATGGGCATCACCATCCATTTCAAGAAAAATGACAACCTTTAACGCAAAGATATGGCGTCGATGACAAAGCCCACAAAGTAGGCAAATTGACCTAATATAAAATCACCTCGTACAGAAAACAGGCAACATTGCCTGCATTCCTGACCTCACTGTGCTCGGTCGAGGGTGCTTCTCTGTAGAACTGGACAGGCTTATGGTCACTCGTTCTCTTGTTGCCACATTGCCCGACTTAAAGTCCTCAATTACGCATCAGGCTTTAGTCGTTGAAACAGATGCCAGGGTGGTGGATGCGATCGCACTGCTCAGTGGCATGACATCGCCCGAGCCTACGGCACCCATTATTTCCCCGAAACAAAACAATTTACCCACGCCCCTCCATCGCCCGAGTTGTTTACTCGTTCAAGAAGAAGGAAAAATTGTCGGCATCTTGACCTCCCAGGATGTGATGCGTCTAGTGGTCCAACAGCTTCCCCTAGAGACGCTTGTGATCGGGCAAGTGATGACCCACCCCGTTATTACATTGCGTGAGTCAGCTCTCAGCGATGCAGCATCCATAAGCCAACTCTTTGAAGAGCATCAGATCCAACATTTACCCTTACTAGACGAGCAAGATGGACTCGCCGGATTACTGACCTACCCAAACCTTTGCCAAGCCCTCCTCGCCCAATCCTCGCCTCCCTCAGAGCCTCTCCTTGAAGGCAGCAAACCGTACCCCATTGAACGAATCCCTCCCAGCCCCCTTGGTATTTTTAGAACCGATGCAACAGGCGCTTGTACCAGCGTGACTCAACGATGGTGTGAAATCAGCGGACTCACACCAGAATCAGCGATGGGAGAGGGATGGCGCTATGGGCTCCATCCAGAAGACCAGGAGCGTATTGCAACTGAATGGTATCAATCAATCCAAGAGAATCGCCCCTTCCAGGCTGAGGGACGCTTTCAATCACCTGAGGGAAAAGTGACCTGGTTCTACGCGCAGACCATTGCAGAGACAGATCCTAGCGGAGAGATCATCGGTTACATCGGCACTGTGACTGACATTAGCGATCGCAAACGAGCTGAGGAGCTGCTATGTCAAAGCGAGGAACGTTATCGCAGCATATTCGATCAAGCCGCAGTGGGATTTGTAAACGCCAATTTCAAAGGGGAGTTGCTGGATGTCAATCCCTACGCCTGCCAAATGTTGGGCTATTCTCGCGCAGAATTGCTCCAGAAAACCGTGCTTGATATTACTCATCCAGAAGACAAGGAGCGATTCCCTCCAGCGCAAAAAAGCCTTTTTGCAAATGACTGCCCTTATATTGTTCAAGAAAAGCGCTATGTGCGGAAAGATGGAAACAGTTTTTGGGCAAGAACTTGCGTCTCCGTCGTCCGCGATCAAGCAGGACGTGCCAAACATGACATAGCAGTCATTCAAGATATTAGCGATCGGAAATCTGCAGAGATAGCCCTCAAGAATGTAATTTCTGGCACTGCAGCAACGATGGGAAAAGATTTTTTTCCAGCTCTTGTATGCCATATCACAAAAGCTCTCAACGTAGACTACGCGTTGATTAGTGAACGAGTTGGAGACGAGTTACAAGTTTTAGCCTTCTGGGGCGATGATGATTTACAGGAAAACTTCTCCTTCCCAATAGCTGGAACGCCCTGTGAAAGAGTCATGCAGGCCGGTTTTTGGCACAGTCCGAATTGTCTCCAAGAGCAATTCCCCAAATATCTTAATTTACAGTCTATGGAGGCTGAGAGTCATTTAGGTATCGCCCTCAGAAATGCCGAAGGATTAAGCCTAGGAACCATATGCATTCTGGATCGTAACGCGATGCCAGAGCCAGAGCAGGCCCAAACATTACTCACGGTCTTTGCTGCCCGAGCCACTGCGGAGTTAGAACGCCAAAAGGCAACAGCTAAATTAAAAGAACTGAACGCCAACCTTGAGAAGGAGGTCAATGAGCGAACAGGGGCATTACGAGAACGGGAGACCCGCTATCGCGCTTTAATGGAAGGTGCCTATGATGCAATTATCGTCACTGACGATCAAGGCAACATTTTAGAAGTCAATCAAAAAGCAGAGCAGCTGTTAGGTTATGCACGTCACCAATTAACTCAAATGCATCATTTACAGCTGCATCTCCAAGAGGATCGAAAAGCAGTTAGTGCGGCTTTTTTAGCTTGCAGCCAAGGTAAGCGAGACTCAATGCAAAATGTTTCGCTGGTCCGAGCAGATGGCCAAATCATTCTGGTAGATATTTCGGGTACGGCCATTAAGATTGGGAACGACTTCATTGTTCAGGAGATTTTTAGAGATGTCACAGAGCGTGAACAAATCAAAGCGAAACTAGAGTCCCAAAAAGTCGAATTACAAGAGCGAGGAAAATTTCTAGAGACAGTCCTGAATGCTTTCCCATTTCCTATTTTCTGGAAAGATACTCAATCAATTTATCTAGGCGGAAATCATCACTACCTTAAAGACATTGGTTTCGACTCTTGCACAGACCTAGTCGGAAAATCCGATTACGACTTATCTTGGTCTAACCAAGCTGCCAAAGCCTATCAAAGCAATGACAAAGAGGTGATTAGTTCTGGTTTAGCAAGCCACAGTGTCATTCATACCGAGTTTAAGGCGGAACAAGAACCTCGCTG
Source organism: uncultured Pseudanabaenaceae cyanobacterium (assembly GCA_938002085.1). Classification (GTDB taxonomy): domain Bacteria; phylum Cyanobacteriota; class Cyanobacteriia; order PCC-9006; family JAAUQQ01; genus JAAUQQ01. The sequence goes on along the minus strand of CALLAT010000163.1, from coordinate 1,582 downwards.
GTTTGAAAGCTACAAGATTCCCCTCCAAAATCTCAACGGTGAAACGATTGGGGTCATGGGAATGTATCAAGATATTAGCGATCGCAAGCAAGCCGAGCTTAAGCTACAGCAAACCAATGAGGAGCTGGCTCGGGCAACTCGCCTCAAGGATGAGTTCTTAGCCAATATGAGTCATGAGCTAAGAACGCCCCTCAACACCATTCAAGGGATGACGGAAGGCCTCCAGGAGCAGATTTTTGGTGAGATAAACGAAAGACAATCAGAGACTCTCCAAACCATTGAGCGGAGTAGTTCTCATCTTTTAGAATTAATCAATGACATTCTAGATGTCGCCAAAATTGAAGCAGGGCAGGTCAAGCTAACCCCTTCCCCCACCATCCTTTCGAGCCTCTGCGAATCTAGCTTGGCGTTCATCAAACAGCAAGCCCAGAAAAAATCGATTCAGGTTACAACCCAAATTCAACCCAATCTCCCCATCGTGATGGTTGATGCTCGTCGCATTCGTCAAGCTCTCATCAACCTGTTGAGCAATGCAGTGAAGTTCACCCCTAAAAAAGGCTGCATTACATTAGAGCTCAGCTACGACTCCAACGTAGAGAGGCGCAAAACCGATTCCCCAGCAGCAGAACTCACTATTGCCGTGCGAGATAATGGAATAGGCATCGCTCCCGAAGAGATGAGTCAACTCTTTCAGCCCTTTGTTCAAGTTGACAGCGCCCTCAATCGTCAATATCAAGGCACCGGCCTAGGTCTTGCCTTAGTTAAGCGCATTGCCCAGCTCCATGGCGGAGATGTCGTCCTCGAGAGTGAGCTAGGCCGAGGAAGTTGCTTTACGCTCAAATTACCTTGTGAACCTCTAGACTCTCCTGCACCCACGCCAGGCGTTCCATTCGCTCCCCAACAGCCTTCGAGGCAGCTGACGCCCCATAAATCCCAGCGAATATTGCTAGTGGAGGACAATCAAGAGAATATTTTGACCCTGTCCACCTATTTAGACGCCAAGGGATATGAGCTGATATTTGCCCAGAATGGTCATGAGGCGATCGCCCAAACCCAAGCTGAGCAACCCGACATCATTCTCATGGATATCCAAATGCCTGGCATGGACGGCCTGGAAGCCATCAGACAGATTCGCTTAGACCCTGACTTAGCCAAGATTCCCATCATTGCCCTAACAGCACTAGCCATGAAAGGCGATCGCGAGCGCTGCCTGGATGCTGGGGCGAATGAATATATAAGCAAACCCGTCAAGCTACATCAATTGGTCCATGTCATCCAGCAGCTGATTGGGGTATAGGTCTGCCCATTGGACTCTCATCACAACGGTCCTGACTGCGGCAAGTCCCTGCGCCATATCCGGATACAGGTGTTTCATCGAGGAAAGGGGTTTGACCAGACATCAGACCATCCTGCTAAACCTAAACTGCTAGATCTAAAAAAAGGGGATGGTTCAATCTGAGGTTACACGTTGAGTGCGCTCAGATAGTGTGAAGGAGCCCACCTGTCTTGAGTTTGCCCGATGAGTCCAGTGCCATCGATTGCCGCCAATCTATCCCCTGCCACTCGCCAAGAAATCGGTATC
>CALLAT010000162.1 GCA_938002085.1 uncultured Pseudanabaenaceae cyanobacterium | reverse complement strand
CTAACGCTGACAGTTTGGAACTAATGGGCGAAGCCCGCAGCCAATACCACGAAGTCGGAACCCTCGACCTCGCAGGCATCGGAGCCTACCACTGGGAAAGCACCAGCGGCTTCAAAGGCCTCACCCTCATCTTCTGGGACGCCGACGCCCAACGCTTCTACACCTGGAGCGACAGCCGCCCCGCCTTCCAAGCACAGCGCTTCAACCCCGCCCGCGCCTACAAAGGTGACGGCCCCTGGGATAGCGACAGCCCCGCCGAACTCTCCAAAGCTCGCTTCCAGCTGATCGAAGCCAAACGCAACGCCCAAGGCCGCCTCTCCGGCTCAAAAAAAAGCAAAAGCCTGATTCGAGGTGCAGCGTTGCTCTCACAACTCAACTTCGGCACCCGTCAATTCGACAACTGGCAACAGCTCAAAGCCTACATCGCCTCCACCCTCCCCCTGGGCCTAGCCATCCCCGATCCCCTCACTAACCTGGTGGTACTACAACCCACGGACTGGGGCGACCAAACCTTCGACAACCTCAGCCAGACCCTCACCTGGGACATCCTCGACAACTCCGGCCAAGCCATCCCCCTCCAAGTCCCCTACCGCAGCTACGACCTCAAACGCATCGCCTACCTTGAAGCCCTCGACCCCGCCGAATCCAAAGTCCAGCTCATCCTCGGCCAAGCCAACCTCACCGAAACCGGCCTCAGCCTTTACCCCATCTCCCTCCTCTGCGACAAGCCCCTCTCCCAACCCGCCGTCACCAACCTCAGCTTCGCCGACGCCCCCCGTAAAAGCCGCCCAACACCATCCACGGAGACCGTTGAAGACGAACTTGACTTAACTGCACTCCAATCCCAATGTCTCGCCACATCTCCCCTCAATGAGCCCTTATCAGCACTACTCCAACGCTTAGAGAACCTAGCCGATAGCGGTTGCCATCGCCTTAGTCATCACGATTGCGAAGCGTTGCAAAAGCAACAAATATTTTGGAGCCAGGCTGGTGTGTTGGAACTTGAAAACGCGATCGCCCAGCTAACCCATGCCGCCGTTTCCCAGACTGCCAGTGAAAATATGACTGATATCCCCCGAGTCGCATCCATTGCTCAGTATTTACTCCGGTTACGTTATTTAGCGCAACTCTGCCAAGAAAGCCTCATTCAAGCCACAATTCTGGCATAACTAGACTGATAAACTCGAGATAGCTTAACAATCGTCTTGGAATCTCCTGCAGATGCATTCTTTCAGCAGATTAAGGCCCCTCTATCTAATTTTCAAATAGTAACATCCCTGATTTCTACGGGTATTCTAGAGACTGCACCATCTCATCTAGATTGGGGCGATCGCTTAAAGCTCTTTCATGCCCTGTTCATGAACTACCGACCCCTATTGGTAATGCCCGCAATCGTCTACATGGTAGCTGGATGTACAGACCAGCCTAGTTTCGAGAGCATTTATACAGAAGTGACCCCAGCCACCTTGCAGCCAGGGGATACCATCCCCAGCCCCAAAGCAGAAACCTTTCTAACCGTCACCGGGCTCGTGGAAGCTCAACAGCAAGGTGCATCCCCCACGACCCAGGGCACAACACCAACCCTTGAATTGGACCAAGCAACCGTTAATGCGGTAGGTCTAGTCGAATACAGTACTCAAGATCCTTTTGAGCTTAAAGAAGCGACCTTCCGAGGGGTCCTAATGCGGGACTTACTCGAATTGTGGCAAGTTTCGCCTGAGGCGACCCATTTGACCTTTACGGCTTTGAATGATTATCAGGTCAAAATCCCAATTGAGCTGCTGCGGAATTACCCTATAATGCTGGCTCAATTCCAAAATGGCGAGCCCATGCAAGCTGATTATAGGGGGCCTGCCATGCTGATTACTCCCCATACTCAGTTTAAATCTGTAAAGGAGCTTGCCCAACTAGAATATTGGATTTGGCAAATTGTAAAGGTCCATGCTGAATGACCAAACTGCATGTTCCTTCCAAGCTAATAAGGCATTTGGGATGGCTTAGCCAAAGGCCTATTTTGGGCTTATATAGAGTATCTAAAGTAGGGCTCGCGTATCGGAAGGCAATTGCTGCAACTGGCATTATTGTGCTGGTTTTTTGTATCCTGGCTGTAGGGCAGCGCTTAAGAACAAAAGTTCAGCAGCAAACGGATTTTTTAGAGAGTGAGCTGATCTTGTCAGTTCATTCATTTAATCAATTGCAGCGTGAAGTCTTGCGTCTCCACGAGCAGATGATGTTGCCTGCAAGCTTGACGACTCCAGCATCAATTCAGCTACATCAAAATTTGGTTCAGAGCCGCATCAAGATCATCAGTAAGCGCCTAGAGGGAAATGACAGGAGCAAGGATCTAGGCCATGAGCTGTCAGCCAAGGTTGAAAAAATCATCCAGGATTGGAATACGCTTCAGCCCCAGGTGACGAGTCTTCAAGAGGATCTTTCAAATCAGAATCTGAAATTCAGCAATGCCGCTGCTCTGCGAGCGCTTGAGCTTGATATCAATCAGTTCACGCTGCTCAACCAAAATCGGAATCGGAATCGCTATAGCGAGCTCCTTAAGGAGCAAAGAAACTCGTTGCACTGGCTGCTTGCCTTGCTGTTTACGTTTTTGATTCTTGTTTCTATCTTTACGATTTATGTGCTTCGCTTTATCCGCATCAGGCATCAGATGCTAGAGGAAATGAAGCGACTCTCTTCTACGGATGAACTCACCCAAATCCCTAACCGGCGTCAGTTTAATGAAGCTTTTGCCCAGGAGTGGCATCGCATGATGCGAGAAGGGCTATTTTTGTCGATTATCCTTTGCGACATCGATTACTTTAAGCGCTACAACGATCACTATGGACACCAGGCTGGGGATGTTTGCTTGCAAAGAGTTGCCCAAGCCTTACAGCAAGGCATGTGCCGAGCAGGGGATTTGGTAGCGCGCTATGGCGGGGAGGAGTTTGTAATCATCTTGCCTGATACGCCCCTAGAGTCTGCTCTGGAGGTTGCAGCTCGTCTCCAAGCCCAGGTGAGCCAATTGGGGATAGAACATACGCAGTCGTCCGTCAGTTCTCACCTGACACTAAGCCTGGGAGTGGCTTCAGGGATGCCGAGCCCTGGCGTGAAAACCGAGGCTATTTTGAAATATGCGGATCAGGCATTGTATGAGGCTAAGGAGCAGGGGCGCGATCGCACCTGCGCCAAAACCTTTGATGTCGAAGAGCTCACAAGCCAGCCCAGTTGAGTTAGAAAAATTCAGTCATGGGGTGACTCGCTTACTGGAGGGGATGATGTTCGCTCAGCAACTTTTCCACTCTTGCTTCATCAACCATAGCCGTCAGTTTGTCTGACTCATGGATATCTCGCGTTGTTTTCGAGACACTAATGGTTGAGCTAATGGTAAACAACACGCTAATGGACATATAGGCCTTAGCCCAGGTGGTTGAGGGTAGATAAAACAGTCCTACCCCCGTCGCAAGAAGGGAAAGTATAAATGAAGCCCAGGACTGGAAAACCCAGGCAGAGCTATGGTTTCCAGCTTGGGAGGTAGAAGGTTTTGCCATGCTAAATCGTCTCCAAATATTGAATGGGTTGATGGATTAAATGGACGGTTAGAGGGTCTCCTGCTTTACCTCGAATGGCCATCAGCAAGATGGTGAATGCGAATTCGACGACAGGCTAGGCTGCAAAAATGGCCGAGGTCCAAACAGGTCATACAGCAAGGTGTTATTTAGGGTCATATGCCAGTGGCAGAGCTGATTCAGAATGCGCAAATAGGAAAAGCCGAGCTCTGGCCCGTAGCTCAAATTGCGCAGGGTGAAGACAGAGCGACTATTGCTGCGATCATCACGGTGATGACCAAAGAGATGAGCAAATTGTCGAGTCATGCCTGCACAGCGCTGGGGTAAAGCATCCTGAAAGCCCCAGCGTGAGATGCCCCAGAATTTTGCCAGGTGATTCACTTCATCCTGGAGGGGTTGGGCGATCGCAGCTTGCAATGCCCCTGTGGAATGGGCCATCAGCCATAGGTAAACTGCCACGGCACTCCATTCTGTGGTGATGCGACGCAGGCTGTGGCGATAGGCATCTTTAACGACGCTGCCACTACTAGGCAACTCAATAATGCTGTTGGGGGTGGGAGAAGAATCCTCTCCTGCCAGTTGTTGATAGATTTTGCGGAAAGCTGGCGCATGTTGACGCTCTTCTTTTTCCCAGACCCCCATTTCAATTAACTGGCCTTCGCTGTCATAACAGCCACTGAGAAAGTGGGTAATGGCGGGATGGATCTCTGCTAAGTATTGGCGACTAATGAGGGAATAGGCTCGAATGGGCGCTTCGATTTCGACAGAAGAGGCAACCACGCAGAGAAACAGTTGGGGATCAATGCCAATAATTTGGTCAGGCCGAATGGCTTTCCAGTCGATGCTTCCCCAAGGACGGGGCTTAGGTTGGGTGAACTGTTGAGGGAGGTCATTGAGATTCTGGTTGAGGATCTCGGGAGACAAGTATTGCTCAATGAGATAATTGAGGCGATCGCGAATTTGTGAATAACCTGGATTGCGGTACACCGGTCCAGCCAAGTCGAAGTGGGGCTGAAGCGTAGAAAGCTGGGGTTGGGAAGACTGAGCAGACATGATTTCACCAAAAGTTGTGGATAGGACCCATTTGGAGTCGCGTCATGGGTCGAATGCTGGGCTGACACCGAGCTTGAGCTGCTGTTGCTTGCAGTGTGGTCCATGTCGTTATGAAGCCTCAATGACTATGAAGTAGCCCAGAGAGGACTCTAGAAGCGAAGGGAGTCCAGGAGAACTTTTTAGAACTCAGGCGAAGTAGGGCGAAGTCTTAGGAAGTTAAGGGTTTGAGCGTTGAGCCACTTGAGCTTGTGGAATAGGCGCAGGTGAAATTAGACAGTGATTGCGTTACGCTGTCTTCAAGCTTCGAGCTTAAACCTTCCTTTAAGGCTAAAGTCCATGCCTCGCAACGGTTTAGAGCCTGTGGACCTGCTTCAACCAGAGGACCTTGATGTCTGGTATTCTGCGGAACAGCAACGGGCTACGGTGGCCAAACTACTGGGACGGGTGGGGCTAACTCGACGCAGGGCAGAATGCTTTGTTCGACTATGGGCTTATCTTTTAGTCAAGCAGCGGCAGAGCTTAGGACAAGTCACAGAGCCTCCGCTAACGGCTCTAGAAGCCCTGGAGGGGCCAGTCAGCTGTACCTGCCGAGAGGCAGCGGAGTTGTTCTATGCCGACCGGGAGCGAGGGAGCGATCGCGCCGCAGGCCTCATGCTCGACAAGCTCCTGGCCCTAGGTCTAATCTCCAAGCAATTTGACGGCAATACCTTAGAAGTCACGATTCAGCCCCTGCCAGAACTGGGTGGCCCGGAAGCAACCCTGCCCGAGGTGGAATTAGATGACTTTGATCCGCGCTGTGATGCCATCCCGGTCGCAAACTTACTGATGGCCAATTACCACTGGATGGATCGCCATGAATCTGCCACGACTTACCATATTGCTGAGCTGCTGAGGGCTTGGTCTGCAAAATACAATAAGGGAATGCGAGTGTTGCGTCGTTGCGACAACCTCAATCCTGTGGGATTTTACCTGCTGTATCCCACTCAAAAATCCTCAGAAATTAACTTTTTTGAAGCGGCGACAAAGGGGCTTTATTTAGTCACTTTAGAAACCGAAGACCCGTTTGAGATGGCTGAACCGGGCGATGAAAGTTGTCGAGCCCTCTATATTCGTAGCTGGCTCATTGACGCCCCTTTTCGAGAAAAAGGGCAACCTCTATTTTTAGCTGATACCCAGCGAGTAATGGCCTCCATGCAAGAGGACTTTCCCAATCTTTGTGACCTCTACACACGCATGATTTTTCCAGGGTACGAGGCTTTAATCCACCGATTGGGCTTTCAGAAAGCCAGCGGTGATGCCCAATCTTCGGTCTACTGGGTTTATTTGGCTTTAGACCGATTTTTGGCAATTGACCTAGCTCAATTCCAACAGCTTGAGTCGGGTTGAGTCGGGTTGCACAAGGGCTGTTTCTACTTTGGTAACCGCCGGGAACTTTTCTAAAACCTAAGTGATACTTCGGATAACCAGCAATGGCTAAGGCACCTAATGGATTGAGGTCGCTCCTGGTCATTGCATTATTCCCGGTCATCCCATTATGAAAGTTTCCCAAGGCTTAGGCTGTGTCGGCGCGATCGCAGTTTGCCTCGCGACCCCTGCCCCTGGCCTCACCGTAGCTCCTACCGTTCAGCTCAATCGCTACGAGACTGATGTTTGCCTTAACAGTATGCGCGGCAAGCCAGGAAACAGCCTCACAGTATGGAGTTGTGATACAGAAGATCCCCATCAGCAATATCGGTTGCAGGAGCAACGCAATGGCACCCTGCTGTTGGAGCTAGAAGGCTCAGATGCTTGCCTGCGAGCGCCCCGACCTGAAACGGGGGGACAGGTTGAATTAGAGTCTTGTAATGCCAAAGATAATAAGCAACAGTGGCAGCTCGTTGCCATCCCCCATAGCGAGTTCAACCTGATTCGCTTGGAGAATAGCCGCTATTGTTTAAATGCCCATCGTCTTGAGAACGGTGCCAAGATTGGGCTGTGGGATTGCGATCGCTTCGACAACTTCCAGCAATGGCAACTCAAAATTCAACAGCCTCAGCTCCATCGAGAAGTCGCGACTCCGCTCTCTCCCAGTCAGCCAACAAGAGACTTGATGCGATCGATGAAGTCTGCCTAGCTTTAGCCAGTCCTAGCCTTGACCCATGTCAAAATAGAAGGAATAGCGCAATCTATCTCTGCTCATTTTTTAGAGGCTGACCATGGCCAAACAGCCACAGATTAGGGTGGACCGAGTCGCAACAGCGATGGCACTTTCTCTCTTCCTTTCGACGGGTTGTGGCGCTATTGTGTCGGGGCCCACTGAGACAGCTGCAACAGACGCCGCCGAGCCAGCCGAAAGCCTCAATGCTTCATCAGGCGCTGTAGCAGATGCGCTTTATTCAGGGGACTTGCAGGCACAACAAGAGCTGGCAGCCAGGGTCATCGCTGATATTGAACGAGGCATCACGGCTGATGATTTTCAAACGGGTGATCCACGCTTTGATGGCGAGTGGGCTGTGGGCAGCTATCAACTAGCAGTGCTCGGCTTGGGGCAAATCCTGATGGATCATCCTGAGCTTAAGCCTCAATATTTACCCGTGATGGAGCAGGCCATTGCCCAGCTCATTTCTCCAGAACTCAATGCCTTTGGCACAGCCGCTTGGGGTGAAAATGGTTTAACCGCCGCCAGCCTCAATTCTCAAAATGGTCATGCTTACTTGGGCTATACCAACCTGGCACTATCCATGCTGCGGCTCCATCAGCCCCGTAATCGTTTTGCCGATCTCAACGATCGCTTAACGGATGCCCTGGTCCTGCGGCTGAAAACCGCAGATGACATTATCGAGACCTATCCTGGAGAAGCCTACCCCCCAGATCTGGCAGCAGTTTTAGGCTCTATAGCGCTTCATAGTGATGCGACTGATAGCAAACGTGGCCCATTTCTGCAAGAAATGTTGGAGCGGTTTCAGCAGAAATTTGTAGACCCTGCCACAGGTCTCGTTTTTCAAGCGGTGGATTTTCGCGAGGGTTATCCTACTGATTTGCCCAGGGCAAGTGGAACGACCCTTGGGGTCTACTATCTTTCCTTTGTGGATCCTGCTTTCGCCAAAAGCTTATTTCAACCCATCGCTGAGCAGCAACTGAGTCAAACGCTAGGCATGGGCGGCATTAAAGAATATGCACCGAATCAGGCTGGCACAGGAGATGTGGATTCCGGGGAGCTGATTATGGGGATCTCTCCCTCGGCCACGGTCTTTGCCCTGGGGGGAGCGAGGCTAACAGGCGATCGCACCCTATACAACAATCTCTACAGCAGCATTCAAATTCTGGGTCACTCCAGTCTGGGAGAACAAAATGGCATCTCGCTGTTAAAGAGTCCCCTCGGCAACGCCATGATGCTCGCCATGCTGACTGCTCAACTGCCGACCAGGCAAACGATCAAGCGTTAGTTAAAAGTCCTCCTTTAACGCTGGGCATCGAAACCGCGATCGCGCAAAAGCCGCTTTCTTCTCAACCTGGCTAAGGCTTGCAAATCCACATTGCGATCCGTCTCATCCACAATTTCCCCGGTCAACTCCTCCACCACATCCTCCAGAGTCACTACCCCAGAAACCCCGCCATATTCATCAACCACCACCATCAAATGCTCCCGCGCCTCGCGAAAGGTTTTAAGCAAAACATCCGCCCGTTGGGTATCTGGCACAAACTGCACAGGCCGGACTAAATCAGCAAGTTTCGACGCTTCCTTATCCTGAATCAGTGCTGTCAACAGCTCCGCTCGCAGGGCAACGCCGACCACTTTATCGATGGACTCCGCTACCACCACAATCCGGCTATGCTGAGAGCCAATCACCTTGTCCTTGACTTCTCCTAATGTCTTGGCCCCTCGCAAATAGGTCAGTGCCACCCGAGGCGTCATCAAATCGCCCGCTGTCACATCATTCAACCGAAAAATCCGCTGAATCATCGCGGCTTCGTCATCTTCAATCAGCCCTTCTTGGTAACCAATACGGGCGAGCAACTTAATTTCGGCCTCATTGGTGGTCGGGGCCTGGGCACCTTTGACTAAGGGAGCCGTGACCAGTTCCAGCAGCAACACCAGGGGAGTCAACAACCAGGTTAAGCCGGTGATCGGAATGGCAATCGCTAAACTAATCGCCTCTGCATAACGCTCCCCTAGGGTCTTGGGAACGATCTCGGCAAAGACAATAATTAAAAAGGTCAGAACCCCAGAAAACACCCCCAGCCAAGCATCTCCCAGCTGCACTGCCGCCAGCCGTCCAATAACAATACTGCCGACAATATTGAAAATGTTATTGAGAATAACAATGCTAGCAATGGGGCGATTGATCTTTTCTCGAATCGCCAATAGCGCTAGGGCTTGCGGTTTGCGATTCTGCGCCAACTGTCGCACCTTAACCAGCGACAGCGACAGCAATGCTGTTTCGCTACCAGAGCAGAATGCCGAACCGGCAATGACCACGAAAACCGCGATCGCAAGCTGAACCATAACTTGTGAGAAGCCCAAATAGGCGAACGAATCTGGCGTCAAATAGCCCTGGATTGATTGTAGGCCACCCGGTAAACCTAGCTACCCGTGGAAATCAGCATTTATAGCCATGGCCCCATCTGTCGGAATGGTAGCAATCCGCACTACCCCCTGCAAGACCTGAATTCGACCCGTTATAGATCGACTCAGTGATGGGGTCACAGCGAGATCTCCTGACCTCCCCTTGTCAGCAATTCTCTATGGCTTTTGGAGCAGCTCAGCCAACCGGCCAGCGACTTGGGCCACGGCCTCGCCATCCACCATCAGGCTCGTCACCGCCCGCAACCGCTCCGCACCCACTGCTAAAACGGACACCCCTTCATGCTCCAAGGCTTCAGCGATCGCAACCGCAGATCGCCCCGGCACCCCAAACATGACTAAATTCGTATCCACCGAAGCCGGATCGATCACCACCCCATCCACCTGGGCCAAACCCTCCGCCAACATCCGGGCATTGGCATGATCCTCCGCCAAGCGCGAATACTGATGTTGCAAGGCATACAGCGCCCCCGCCGCAATAATCCCGGCCTGACGCATGCCTCCGCCAAACATCTTGCGAAACCGCCGCGCCCGCTGCATCTGTTCAGCCGTACCCACCAAAGCTGACCCTACCGGAGCCCCCAAGCCCTTGGAAAAACAAACACTCACCGTATCGAATGGCCGGGCATATTCCTCCGGCGACCCCCCCGTTGCCACACAAGCATTCCAAAACCTGGCCCCATCCAAATGGAGAATCAGCTCCTTCTCCCGACACAAAGCTGCAATCCGCTCAATCTCATCCAGCGGGAAAACTTTGCCCCCGCCCCGGTTATGCGTATTCTCCAAACAAACCAGCCGCGTCCGCGCAAAATGGGGATCTGCGGGTCGCAACACCTTCTCAATCTGCGCCGCCGTGATAATCCCCTCATCCCCCGGCACCAGCCGACACATCGCTCCAGACAGTGCCGCCGGTCCGCCCCCCTCGTAGTAATAAATGTGAGCCTCAGCCTCCAGGATAATTTCATCCCCTGGCTCCGTATGGACCCGCAGCGCCACCTGATTCGTCATCGTCCCCGATGGCATAAACACCGCTGCTTCTTTGCCCAACAGCCCAGCGGTGTATTCCTCTAGCGCCGTCACCGTCGGGTCATCCCCCAAGACATCGTCACCCACCACCGCCTCAGCCATAACCTTGCGCATCGCTGGCGTCGGTTGGGTAATTGTGTCACTGCGTAAATCGATCATGATGGGAAAAGCAAAAGGCTCACCCTCAGTTTAGGGAACCTGCTCCCCCCCAGCATTCAGGGTTAAGCAACATGACAGTCCAAACGGGAAACATCGTGATCATCATGGGCGTTTCCGGCTGCGGCAAAAGCACCATTGGCCAGTTGCTCGCCACCGAGCTGGGTTGGAGCTTTGCCGATGCGGACGACTTCCACAGCAACGCGAATAAAACCAAAATGCAGCGAGGAGAAGCCTTGACGGATAGCGATCGCGCCCCCTGGCTCACCAGCCTCCGCTCCAGCATTCAAACCTGGCACAACAGCAACCAACCCACAGTCCTCGCCTGCTCCGCTCTCAAAGCCAGCTACCGCCAGCAGCTCCAGCCCTCCGGCATCCCAATACAGTGGGTCTATCTCCACGGCAGCTTTGAACAAATTCAGGCTCGCCTGACCCAACGGCAGCAACAAGACCCGCAGCACTTCATGCCTCCCCAACTCTTACGAAGTCAGTTTGCAGCCTTAGAAGAGCCCAAAGAAGGCCTTCGCATTGAAATAAGCCGTTCCCCAGCCACCATCATTCATCTAATCAAAGCCGATCTCAATTTGCTTTAGAGATCGTTTGATAATTCAGTCCAGGGAAACACTTTATACATTCGCAAAGCTTCCGAGAGGGGCTTCTCCGTATATTCAAACCCCTCACAAATCAAAAGTTACATCTCAACGTTTTGATCACATAAGCTCTTAGGAAATAGAATCTACCGAACCAGCTGTTCTTTAGCAAAAGCTCGCTGTTGAGGGGCATTATTGATGCTCACAAAACCAATATTTTCGCAAATGTATGAGAGCAAAGCATAGTTAAAGATTGCTATGCCAAACATTTCTAGAAACTCTTCAATGCCGCAGGTCACCACATAGGAGAGGGTATTTTCAGTCTGATATAGGGCTTCATAAAAATGAGAGACCTTTTCAAACCCAACAGCACCGAGAAGAAAGATGCCAGCAGAAATAGCAAAAAGAAAACGAGTCTTTGGAGGAAGCTTTAGCCAAAAACGAAGATAAATCAGTGCAAATAAAGCAAATAGAGCCATTCCAAAAGGAGCCCAGTCAAACGGCACTCCTGGGACTAAGCCCAAATCTAGCTTTCTGAGCAGCCCTGGTATGAATCCCTCATGGAAACTAGCAGACTCATCTAGGGAGAGATAGGCAAACACGATCCCTAAACCAGCCCATTTATAACGTGCCCCGTTGTGCATCTGCCATCTAGAGTAGGCAATGACACCTGCTAGAACAGCACATAAAAAGAGTGCACAAGCAGAATACCAAGCCGGTATATTTGCTTCGTTATCCAGATTCAGCATTGCGAATGAGCCAATACTGCTTCCATTCTCTGAACCGAAGATAACAGCATAGGATTGACTCACTAAATGGGTCAAAAACAAAAATGTTATCCAGATGAATTGGAAAACGAAAAAGTTCTCAGAGAAGCCAAATCCTTGTCTTTTCAGCATAAATTTTAGGCAATCAAAGGCTTGTATGTAATAAATTGCTTTTCAGCAGTCAGCGCTTTAGCCAGGGCGAATCTCAAAAGAACAACAGGACCATTAACAGCCTCATCTAAAGACGAGGACATCACCTTAGAGGTTGTTTGATCATTCGGCCTAGATTCAGATTGGATACCTTCACTAAACTTTCGAGGGAGACTTTTCCGTAGACTTGAATCATTCATGGGTCAAAAGTTACAGTTCAACCCCCGTATCAAACAAAAACAACCTCTTAGACAAGCAAGAGTTAAGGTATTCTTAACCACCCTAACAGAGGTCTTAAAGATCGCGAGTCTTAACCAGCCGTTTATTTTGCAAATGAGTAGATCTAATGGGAGATGCGGACAACAGGGATTACAGCCCCCTGAAGCTTCTTCATTGGGGCTATTAAATAGAATATCTTTTTAAGTAGGATATTTAACCTACTTTACGTAGTCTTAACCCAGAAATCATTAGTCCTTAAGGCCAGGTAAGCATTCGAAACCCTCTACGGACAGTGCGTCTCATCCAGAAAATTTGGGCATGGAGCCTGAGATAGAGCACCAAAACCAAGGGGCAAAGCTTGGAGACTCATTGATGTTGAGTTGAGCATCTACGTTTCGTCCACATCCAAGTGAAGCGTGACGTCTGAGGCATTCGAGACTGCTAACTGTGAACTTCAAATTGAAATAAAACAAGGCAAATGATCGCCGCATCCCAATAAAAAGTAGGCCTGCCGAGCTCTAGAAAAGCGGCTCAGCAAGACTTTCAGGCCATCTAGCCTAAATTCTAAAGCGGACGCCACCACACTCAAGCTCAATGCTAAAGGTGCCTCGTCTCATCCTCCCGTTTAGAAATTAATCCTGCCCTGCTGCTCGAACCTGACTGGCCCCTGGAGCTGCCAGACTTTGTTACAGAAAATATGGCCCCAATCTCCCTGCACCAGCCTTGTCATAGCATGAGCTACAGACGACCTGGAGCCTGAGTGCTCCACCACCCAAAGGGAGGAGATACCTTGGAGGCCCTGCTAAAAATAGCCCGAGGGATAGACCGTATCAACGATCGCATCGGCAAACTCACCAGCCTACTGCTCATCGTCATGGTCACCGTCGGTGCCCTCAACGTCATCGCCAGCGAACTGGGCGAAATCCTCTCTCTCAAACTCACCTCCAACCGCTACCTCGAACTCCAGTGGTACCTCTACGGCATCATCTTCCTGCTCGGCAGCGCCTACACCCTCAAGCAAAACGACCATGTCCGCGTTGACGTCTTCTACAGTGGCTGGTCCGCCAAACGTAAAGCTTGGACCAACCTCCTCGGCTCCCTCCTCTTCCTCATTCCCTTCAGCAGCCTCATCATCCAAACGGCCCTCCCAAAAGTCATCCGCTCCTGGCAACGGGGCGAAATGTCCCCCGACGCCGATGGCCTCATGCGCGCTCCCATCAAAACCGTCGTCATCCTCGGCTTCGCCCTCCTCATTCTCCAAGCCCTCTCCGAAGCCATCAAAAGCGCCGCGATCATCCGAGACCATCCGCTTCCGCCCGGCATGGCGCCAGAATTGCCCAACCCTAAGCCCAGCCAGGAGGACAACTAAATGTTGATTGAATGGCTCGGCCCCCTTATGTTTCTCGGAGCCCTACTGCTCCTCGCCATCGGCTACCCCGTTGCCTTCTCCCTCGGCGGCGTCGCCATGCTCTTCGCTGGCATCGGCACAGCCCTTGGCGCATTTAACCCCAACCTGCTCAACGCCCTCCCCGATCGCCTCTTCGGCATCATCAGCAACTATCAGCTCCTCGCCATCCCCTACTTCGTCTTTATGGGCTCCATGCTGGAGAAATCCGGCATCGCCGAACGGCTCCTAGAGACCATGGGCATCCTCTTTGGGCGGATGCGTGGCGGCCTCGCCCTGGCCGTCGTGATCGTCGGCGCACTCCTCGCGGCTACGACCGGGGTTGTTGCTGCAACCGTCGTCGCCATGGGCCTAATCTCCCTGCCGATCATGTTGCGCTACGGTTACAACAAACAGCTTGCCACTGGCGTCATCGCCGCCTCCGGCACCCTGGGCCAAATCATTCCCCCTAGTATTGTTCTCGTCGTCCTCGGCGATCAGTTGGGCATCTCCGTCGGCGACCTCTTTATCGGTTCCCTCATCCCCGGCCTGATGATGTCCGGCATCTTTGCCGTCCACGTCCTCATCACCGCCTGGCTTAGACCGGACTATGCTCCGGCCTTACCCGAAGAAGTCCGCAACATCGGGCGTAAGCAGTTGCTGAAGCAAGTTGCTAAAGCAATGCTGCCGCCCCTCATCCTGATTTGCCTAGTACTGGGCAGCATCTTCTTTGGTATTGCAGCACCGACTGCTGCCGGTGCAGTCGGTGCTTTGGGGGCCACGGTTCTGGCAGGCTTTGGCCGTCAGCTGAGCTGGCGATCGCTCAAGCAGGTCTGCGATGCCACCCTGCGCACTTGCAGCATGATCATGATGATCCTGGTGGGGTCTACAGCATTTAGCTTGGTGTTTCGCGGGGTTAGAGGCGATCGCTTCATTGAACATGCCCTCCTCAACTTGCCCGGTGGCAGCATCGGCTTCCTCATCGTCAGCATGTTGACGGTGTTCTTGCTGGGCTTCTTTATCGACTTCTTCGAAATCGCCTTTATCGTCATCCCCCTCTTCGCCCCCGTCGCCGAAAAACTAGGCCTCGATCTGGTTTGGTACGGCGTCATTCTCGGTGCAAACCTGCAAACCTCCTTCCTCACCCCCCCCTTTGGTTTCGCTCTCTTCTACCTGCGCGGCATCGCCCCCCCAGAAGTCACTACGGGAGATATTTACAAGGGAGCAATTCCCTTTATCCTGCTGCAATTGCTAGTCCTAGCCCTGATCATTATCTTTCCGGGTATTGTGAGTTTCTTACCCTCGCTCATGGCTTGATGACTTCAGTCGGCTGGAACTGGGATTCTTGGGAAAATGATCAAGCGAAATCACATCAAGCTAGGCTGGCGACGGGTGGTGATCGCTTCCACCGGAATAGCGATCGCGACAGGATGTTGCAACCTAGTCCCGAACAAGGCGCTAGCACTAACCCAAAATCAGCTGAATGCTCAAACTCTCAACGAGGCAGAGCCACAAGCTCCCATGTCGGCTTCTCACAATCCAGCATTGCCAGCCTTTAGATCAGCAAATCATGCTCTGCTGCAACGCCTCGCTCTTAGAAAAGCCAAACCCACAAACCACGGCCATAAGCTGCGATTGCACAACCTATGCTCCAAAACAGTTGAGATAGTCGTGCGCTATCAAGACCCCCAACAAACTTGGCGAACCCAAGGCGGCGTCACAATTATAGGGAAGACCTCTCGTTACCTAACCACATCGTCATCCCAGCCCTTAGAGCTTGCCAGCAAACGGTTGTATTACCACGGCACATCTCCCAACTCTGAGCTAGTTTGGAACGGTAATGGTAGCCATCAATACATTTTCGGAGAGCAGGTTTTGAACATGCGTATCCACTATGCAGCGACGGATATTCTGGATGATTATTCGCTGTTTATTCTTTGCGCCGAAGACACCAAATGACCAGAATTGTTTAGGAAACCCGTCATCTATCCAGCCCAAAGAATGTGGATATTAATGTAAATTCAAAATTCCCAGGCGTTACTCAAAAATATGCGGCTAGACTGGCCTCATCGGAGCATACCCACAGCATTGGAACCGTATAAGTGAATGAAATATCGCACTGTACAGGAGTCCATGCTCACCCATGAATATTTCTCAGCTGGCCGTTTCTACAGCCTTGGTAACGGCCATGGTTACTGCGCCCTATGCTGCCATTGCGCTCCCCAGCAGCGTTTGGGTTTCAACCAACGATAGCGAGGGATATGTCAATATTCGAGCCAGGGCTACAACCCGTTCTGCGATTCAAGGCAAAGCAGCGAATGGGATGAAGCTAACGGTTGCAAGCAAAACCAAGGACAGCGAAGGCTATCACTGGTATCAAATTCGGAGCGAACAAGCCCAAGGCTGGGTCCGTTCTGACTTCCTCAGCTTCACTGCTCCGTTCCAGCTGAATCCTGGGGCCTCTGCTTGCCAAAGTGCAGTCACTACAGTTCAGAATCGCCTGGAATCGGTGAACAACGTGACGTTCAAAAAACTGATTACTAGAGATACATGGCATAAAAATGCCCCTGCTGGGCGGACTCAGGTTTATACCTTTTCTATGCAGGGGGATGGCGTTGGCGGCGTGATGAACTCTCAAGTGATGAGCAGTCAGCTGGCTGGAGAGGTGATTGCTAAATGCCCTTCCGTTGGACTCGTCGTGTTTAATTCTTGGCGCTCCGATTGGATTGCGGAATATGGCCTAATGCCGGGAGGATTAATTCGTCAGTTTACGAATTGCCCCATGCTTCTAGACGGGAGTGGCCGCATTGACAGGTTTGCAGAACCTAAATGGGGAGAAGCAACCTGCTTTTAATGCAGGTTTGCATTTTGATGTTGCAGATCCTGGGCTGACCCATCAAAAAGGGGAGCGATTGCTAAAGCAATCGCTCCCCTTTCGTAACTTAACAAGCTAGCTCGACTTAGTAGTCAAAGCCCATGCCATCCCCACCAGCACCGGCTGCTGCACCATCCTTCTCAGGCTGGTCAACCACGATGCACTCAGTGGTCAGCACCATGCCCGCAATGGAAGCTGCATTCTGCAAGCCAGAGCGAGTCACCTTCGCAGGGTCAACAATGCCCGCTTCGAACATGTCTACAAACTCATTGGTGGCTGCGTTATAGCCGCTGTTGAAGGGCATTTCCTTCACGCGTTCAGCAATCACCGCACCGTTCTGGCCAGCGTTCTCAGAGATACGCTTCAGAGGCGCAGCCAAAGCACGAGCCACAATCAAAGCACCGGTCAGCTCTTCGCCAGCCAGGTTGCCTTCGGCCCACTGCTCTAGATCAGGAACCAAATGTGCCAGAGTTGTACCACCACCAGGTACGATGCCTTCTTCAACGGCAGCTTTCGTTGCGTTGATGGCATCTTCCAGGCGCAGCTTGCGGTCCTTCATCTCGGTCTCGGTTGCAGCACCAACCTTAATGACGGCCACACCGCCGGAGAGCTTAGCCAAGCGCTCCTGGAGCTTCTCTGCGTCGTAGGAGGAATCGGACTCGTCGATTTGGCGACGCAGTAGCTCACAACGAGACTTAACGCCTTCTTCGTTACCTTCGGCAACGATGACGGTGCTGTCCTTGGTGATGGTGATGCGACGGGCAGAACCCAGCATCTCCACCGTAGCGGTGTCCAAGCGCAGGCCTGCATCTTCGGTGATCAGCTGACCGCCGGTGAGCACAGCCATATCTTCCAGCATGGCCTTGCGACGATCGCCAAAACCAGGGGCCTTAACAGCGGCCACGTTCAGTACACCGCGCAGACGGTTCACAACGAGGGTCGCTAAGGCTTCCTTCTCGATGTCTTCAGCGATGATCAAGAGGGGCTTGCCAGCGCGAGCCACTTGCTCCAGCACAGGAACCAACTCCTGGACCAAGGCAATTTTCTTGTCGGTGAGCAGAATCATGGGGTCATCTAGGACCGCTTCCATGCGCTCGGTGTCGGTCGCGAAGTAAGGGGAGGTGTAGCCCTTATCGAAGCGCATGCCTTCGGTGACTTCCAGCTCAGTCGTCATGGACTTGCCTTCTTCGAGGGAGATAACGCCCTCTTGGCCGACCTTTTCCATGGCCTCAGCAATCATGTTGCCGACTTCGGTGTCGTTACCGGCGGAGATGGTGCCGACCTGGGCGATCGCGTTGGAGTCGCCAACGGGACGAGCATGCTCCTCAATTTTGCCAACCAAGAAGGTGGCAGCCTTGTCGATGCCACGCTTGAGGGTGATGGCATTGGAGCCAGCAGCCACGTTGCGCAGGCCTTCCTTCACCATGGCGTGGGCCAAGACGGTAGCAGTAGTAGTACCGTCGCCCGCTGCATCGTTAGTCTTAGAAGCCGCCTGGCGAATCAAGGAAACGCCGGTGTTCTCGACGTGATCTTCGAGTTCAATCTCTTTGGCGATGGTCACACCATCGTTAACAATCTGAGGTGCGCCGAACTTCTTCTCAAGTACAACGTTGCGACCCTTGGGGCCGAGGGTCACGCCCACAGCTTCTGCCAGGGTGTCCATACCTTTTTCTAGGGCACGACGAGCGTTCTCGTTATAAATAATGCGCTTTGCCATTTCGGTCTCTCTCTTTCGATTGAAGGGATTAACAGCTCAAGGAGCTAAAAACTTTTAGGTGGTAATAGGTGAAAGGTAATGGGTCAAAGGGATTAGAGCGAAGCGATGCTCCGGTCTCTGGCCCATTCGCCATTACCTATTACCAAGCCTTGGGGATGCTAGCTAACGACAGCCAAGATATCTTTCTCGGATAGCAGTACGTACTCGTCGCTGCCCAGCTTGATGTCGGTGCCAGCATACTTGGAGTACAGAACCTTATCGCCAACGCTCACATCCATGGCCTGCTTGGAACCATCGTCGTTGCGCTTACCGGGGCCAACCTGAACGATTTCGCCAATTTGGGGCTTCTCTTGGGCCGCGCCGGGCAGCAAGATACCACCAGCAGTCTTTTCTTCAGACTCACTGATTTTGATGAAGACGCGATCGCCTAGGGGCTTAACGGTAGAGACACTGAGAGATACAGCTGCCATTTTTGATCCTCCAATTCGAACAATTAATTTGGTGAGCTACACCAACGAAAACCAATGTTTCAAAAAACCAGTGTCTCGTTAGCACTCTCAATCCACGAGTGCTAATTTAGCGGTCTGCGATCACCCCATGCAATTCACGAAGCTGTACGGGTTCCCGAACAGATCTTACTGTGTATAGGTTTCAGCGGCTTTCCCCCATGGCTAGGGCAACAAAAATGTGCAAAATCTTTGAGGAATGCAATCTCTCGCGAGGGTATATGGATGACATGCCCAGCCTAATGCTGCGGCACTGCTCAAAGCGAGGGAGTCAACGAATTGAATAGAGTTTCAGCTCCTAAAAGAGCATCTGTCCAAGAGATCTAATAGCAATTTCCCAAATGTTGTTGTTTCGCTTCGAGGTCCGTGTTATTCTCAAATCCGGTCAAGCAACCGGCCCGGACGTATAGCTCAGTTGGTTAGAGCACCACGTTGACATCGTGGGGGTCACTGGTTCGAGTCCAGTTACGTCCATCTCAATTGATATTCGAAAATGGGATGCAACTTAGATGTAAGTTGCATCCCATTTTTTTTGCAAATGCAACCTCATGTCCCCTAAGGCACAAATTGGTCCAAACATAAGACAGTTTTTCTTATCGGCAGAACTTATAAGACAAATAAATTTTACTTGTATAAAGGTGGATAATGGCAGGGATGTTACGTCTAGTCTTGGTGATTTGGCCTGGAACTCAGGCTGACCAATAGATTAAAGTCGAAACAAGGTGTCCAGATTCAATAAAGAGGTATTCCATGAAACGTGCTGCTGATGTAATGACCACAAACGTAGTCACCATTAAAGGCTTTGCGACGGTTGCTGAAGCAGTGGCTCTCATGAAAGAGAAAGGCTTGCGCGCCCTGATCGTTGAGAAACGCATCGACAATGACGCCTATGCCATGGTGACTGAGTCAGACATTATTTATAAGGTTGCGGCATACGGCAAAGATCCGAAGCAGCTTCGCGTCTATGAAATCATGACCAAGCCCTGCATCTCGATTCCCCCCGACTTGGGTGTTGAGTACGTGGCTCGTCTTTTTGCCAACCTCAAGCTGCGCCGGGCTCCTGTGGTGAGCGATCAGGGTCTCCAGGGCATCATCTCCCTCGGCGACATCATGCATAAGAGCGACTTTGTCGAAAAGCCCCAAGCGGTTGAGCGGGAGAATGAAATTGAAGCAGCCCGTATTAACGCCCGCAAGGTTTGTGCTGAGAAGGGTGCAACCTCCGGTGAATGCGCCACTGCTTGGGACATCGTTGAAGAGCTTCAAGCATCTGCTGCTCACCAGCGTCAAGAGAAAGTAGAAGAGCAGAGCTTTGAAGAGTACATTGCCCAGCACTCCGAAGAAGTTGCTAATCGTGACTACGACAGCTAAGGCGATCGCCAGATGATGCATTTTGCCGGTTTGAGCAGCAACGCTCAGGGGCGGCAGACTGTCTGGGCTTGATTTCCTGAGATCTGAGCAGTTGAGCCAGACAGCATCATCATCCAGAGGGTGAGCTACTCATAGCAGTAGCTCACCTTTGTTGTTTGCTCATTTTTTCCATGCCAGTCCTAGGAGCAATTCGGGCCGATTAAGCCGCTTTTTCTACGAAACACGGAGGCGATCGCTATAAATCCAACCTAAAATTAAAGGTATGTAATAAAACATCTAATTTCTATGTGGATTCTCTGAGGTAACCTGGCTGATCCATCCGCTAGAATGCTGAAAGTGCAAATCCAAGGTTGACTTGCGGCATGATCCAGTAAGTGATTCTACACATGGAGATTTCCTCTAAAGGCGCATAATTTTCACTGCGCTTCATCCCCTTTTCATTGGGGCGTTCTGTGAGCCTGGACATTGCCCTCAGGCATTTACTTCCAGCCCTAGGCCTGCCACCTTGACCCGCCTCGGCAGTGCAATTGCTTTCTGATAGCTCGGTTTGATGTTCTGTTCCATGGTGATTTATGGAATTGCTCTCCTTGACGCTCGTGCTTGTCGGACTAGTCTTTTTCCCGAGCCGCCCTCGGAAACCTCGTCGTGATTCCCCCGGAAGCTTGCGAAGCAATCGTTCCAATATCAACTGACCCGCTTCATTGAGTGATGCATCGTTAGATTGATTTGGCTGGGCTTTGCCCTACCTCCTTCTGGTCAGGTCTTCCCTGGGTCGGGGGACGCCCTTCTGTATGATCCAAGATGGCCTTCGGGAGAACCATTGGGTTCATGTCTCACCCTCCTGCTTTCATTGCGAACGAATCCTCAGCACAACTTGAGCCTGGACAGCGTCGCCAACATTTCCCCTTGAGTGTGGCTCCCATGATGGACCGCACTGACCGCCACTATCGCTATTTCATGCGGCAGATTACTCGTAAAACGCTGCTCTACACCGAAATGATTACGGTGCCAGCGATTTTGAACGGCGATCGCCCTCACCTCCTAGACTTCTCCCCCCTCGAAAAACCCCTCGTCCTACAAATCGGTGGTGACGACCCCCAGGGCTTGGCAGAATGCGCCCGCATCGCCGAAGACTGGAACTACGACGAGATCAATCTCAACGTGGGTTGCCCCAGCAGTCGGGTCCAGAGCGGAAACTTTGGTGCTTGCCTTATGGCAGAGCCAGACCGCGTAGCTCGCGCCGTGGAAGCGATGGCAAAGGCCACGAAACTCCCCATCAGCGTTAAGCACCGCATTGGCATCGATGATCTTGATCAATACGAAGACATGGTGCGCTTTGTCGACATCGTCTCTTCCGCAGGCTGTCAATACTTCTCTGTCCATGCCCGAAAAGCCTGGCTTCAGGGGCTAGACCCCAAGCAAAACCGAACGGTTCCTCCCCTCCGCTACGCAGAAGTCCATCGCCTGAAGCAAGACTTCCCCCATCTCTTTATCGAGATCAACGGCGGATTCTTGACCTTAAACCAAGCCAAAACCCAGCTCGATGACGTTGATGCCGTCATGATTGGTCGAGCAGCCTACGACGATCCCTTTATCTTTGCCACTGCGGACCGTGATTTTTTTGGTGAAGAGACCCCAGTACCCACCCGCCGGGAAATCGCCGAAGCCATGATTCCTTATATCAACCAATCGATTGGCCCTGAATTTAAAGGGCATCGCATTATGCGCCACATGCTTCAACTGTTTTCGGGGCAACCCGGTAGCCGTCGCTGGCGACGCCATCTTACAGAGCAGGGCTGCCGCGTGGGCAATGGTGGCGAGGTCATTACTCAAGCCCTGGAGTTAATGCCCTAGCACTCTTCCATCCTTTGCCGCCTTCTTGCCCTGACCTATGTCTTCTTCCTCTCCAAGCAATCCAGAATCATCCTCCCCTGAAGTTGCCGCTGCCAGCCCTTCCCCCAAGACCGATCCTCTTGCTATCTCCGTCAAAGCACTTGGCATTGATAATATTCAACGCCACCTTTTCCTATGTGCCACCCCGCTCAAGCCCAAATGCTGTGACCCCGCTGCGGGCCTGGAAACCTGGACTTATCTAAAGAAACGCCTCAAAGAACTCAAGCTAGATGCCCCTCAATCCGATCGTCCCAGTGTTATCTTCCGCACCAAAGCAGATTGTCTGAGAGTGTGCCAGCAAGGTCCAATTCTTCTGGTTTATCCAGATGGCACTTGGTACCGCAACGTCACCCCTGCCCTGATGGAACAAATTATTCAAGAACATATCTTGGGCGATCGCCCCGTTCAGTCCCATGTGATTCATCCGGCCTCGTCTGAATAATTTAGCCAGTTCTCTCCCATCACTCCTCATTATTTTAGGTCTGGACCATAAAATAATTCACCGTAGAAAAATAAAAAACGAGGGGTTTATCTATGAATCGCTTGCCCATTGAGCCTCGCAAAATCCATTAAGTTTCAGTTTTTCCGGGTAAGAAGAAAAATATCAGGAAAGCCTAGATAACTTAAATCAGCAAGCACCCTAGTACATACGCTGAAGTTTGTGCCCAAGCAGCTGGTGTGAAGGACCTACTTTCAGTCCTTTTATCCCCTGCTTGTACGGGGAATTGCTGATTTTCTTTCGCGAAAGCTCAAAGGGCCCCATCCTTGGGCATTCTTCGCTCAGCCCATACAACTCCGATCCGATAGATTTGATTTCGTCAGAGACCTCTAGGGATTTGCTGAGATTTCAATTCGAACGGTGCTTTAAGAGTTGGTCAATGTAAGTAGCTTTGGGTACTATAGACCTGCTACTAAATCGCCCCCTGCGGAGCCTCTGTTTGTTAGGGCTAACAGAATTGGTTACCGCGACTACTGCATCATTAAGGACAAGAGCGTGGCAGACAATAAGAAACTTCTGCTGATTGACGACGACCCAAACTTGATACTCCTCGTCAAGGATTACTTGGAGTTTCGTGGGTACGACGTTGTAACAGCAGAGAACGGTCGAGCAGCATTAGAGTGCCTGGAAAACCTAACTCCAGACATGATTATCTGCGACGTAATGATGCCCGAGATGGATGGCTACTCATTCGTCAAAAGCGTTCGTGAAAATACTAAAACAAGCTGGATTCCAGTTCTGTTCCTCTCTGCGAAAGGACAAAGCCAAGATCGCGTCAAGGGCCTTTCCACAGGCGCAGACGTCTATATGGTCAAGCCTTTCGAACCCGAGGAGCTGGTTGCCCAGGTGGAATCATCCCTGAAGCAAGCCTCTCGCCTCAGCCAGCGGCAGCCCGGTCGCGGCGATGCTGAGCCCACCATTCACGTTCCCTTCGACGTTGAACTCACCCCCACTGAGCAAAAAGTAGTTCAGTTTGTGGCTAGGGGCATGGCCAACCGCGAGATTGCTGAGCAACTCAACGTCAGTCAGCGCACGATTGAAAGCCACGTCTCCAACATGTTGGGCAAGACAGGCTTGCACAACCGGACTGAGCTGGCTCGCTGGGCGATCGAAAACAGCATGGCTTAGGCCACGAGCTGTATCAAGCTGCCAAAATGATGCATTGGGAGGGGTTGAAATCCCTCCCATCTCTGGTTAAGATTAATCTCACGCTGGTGTAGCTCAGGGGTAGAGCAGCTGTTTTGTAAACAGCCGGTCATCGGTTCAAATCCGATCACCAGCTTTCTTTATTCATAAGGCTTTCAGCCACTGGCCCCTCACTTTTTGCAGGGGGCTTTTGCATAGTCCTGTAGGGAAATTCCCTCGGCGGCGAAGTAGCCAATGCTTCGATGCAGCAGGTGCAGTCTGAATTGCTATGTAAGACTTTCTGCATCAATTTCTAGGTCATCATTTTGGCAACGCTGTGTCATGGCAATGATCAGCATGTCACCTAAATTTCCGCTGAAGACAGACCAGGTCATTGCGACGTTGCTGTCAGTAGGAACGGGCACGGGAGATTAGGGCTTCGTCACCAGAATTGAGAAAAGAAAAATCAAGAGCCATGGATAGGGAAAGCTAAGTCCAGTCTAGATTAGAGCCGTCTGGAATGAGCCACCGAGTCCTGCCGTCTGTCCTGTCGAGCCAATCAATCGGAGCTG
>CALLAT010000161.1 GCA_938002085.1 uncultured Pseudanabaenaceae cyanobacterium | reverse complement strand
CCATGGATTAGAACGAGCCGTCACGGTTCAACGACTCATTCACAATTGGGTACGCCCTCATTGGTCGTCTAACCTCACTCCTGCAAAGGCAATCGGGTTTATTGATAGAGCTGTGAGCCTTGAGGAAATGCTCAATTCAAGCGGCTTTCATGCCCTCCCCACCTAGCAGACCAGTGCCGGCTAGCCACCATTGAAGTAAATCACAGCGAAGACGACAAGGTAGCAGCATTGTCCGGTGTGACTGTGCTTGCGATCGCCATCCCCACCACCCTAACCGTGGCATTTGGGTTCATCAGCCAGAAGCATCAAAACCCAGGCCTAATCGGCAATTTTCGCTAAATTGCCGATTAGGCCCATTGCCCTAGAATTCACCAAGTTTCACCGCACCAGCTACCAGCTACTAGCAGAAAGCAAAGCCCTTGTCCTAGTACTGCATACCCCTTCATCTCTATCCGAACAAGAGATAAGACCGGCAACAAACCGCTCGGCCCATTGCCCTTACTAGGAAGATCCACATGCCATTCACATCTATCCCATGCTTCCGCGCACTCACCCTCGCAAGCCTCAGCGCAACGGTAATTCTCAGTAGCCTGATGAGCCCCGCAGTGAAGGCACAACCCATCCAGCATTCCACTGGACACAGCGCAAACGAAGCCATCAGTAATGTCAAAGTCTTCAGCAAAGTGCGCCTGAAAACCTCAGGCAATCAAGTCACCATTACCCTGAATGCCGACGATGCAGCAAGTCTCAACGGTGACGCCCTTTACTTCAAAACCAGCGAAAATCAAGCCTTTCACCTCACCCTAGATCGCGACAATTTCATCATCCTAGGTCCGGCACCTGAGCAACCCGGTATCTTCAACGTGCCCCTAGCCACTGGCAATGTGAAAATGAACGGCAACCTTTATAAAGTGAGCTTCTCCTGGCCTGAGGTCTTAGAGAATGCGAAGTAAGACCCAGTCCGATTCAGCGCTCCCCGATGCCCATCGATAAAACCGTAGGAGCAAACCGCAATCCGCCCGCAGAACATTGAGGGGGAGACAGCAATTGGCATTTGGCCTCAGTGGCACAATCAGATTGCAGCTAAATCTGGTAGCAAAGCATGGGAAGCAGATTAATTTCCTCAGCGATAGGACTCCAGGCCGATGGAAACGGCATGCCGCACGTCTGGCAGAATTTTTAAGCGTTCCTATGTGGGATGCGATTGAGGGAAAACCCGCTGCTAAATTTGGATAACTCCCTTACTCCAAGCAGCAATTTTCGAACACACCTCAGCCTAACCTGCATAAACCAACAGCTCCATTCCTAGTAACAGCCAACTGCCAGCCAAAACAACGCTCGGCTCTGGTCTCTTACTTGGAATATCATGCAATTCACCTCAATCAAACGCTTCAGCGCCCTTGCCCTCGCGAGCCTTAGCGCCGCAGCAATGGTCGGCAGTCTCAGCCCCGCTGTTGAAGCCCGCCCCACCACCAATGCTGTCATCCGCGATGCCAACGAAGCCGTCGTCGATGGCAAAGACTTCAAACAGATGCAGGTACAAGTCTCCGGCGATAAAGTCATCGTCACCCTGCAAACCTACGACGACTGGGACTTCAACGGCGCATCCATGTACTTCACTGGCGGCGATAACGAACAGGTTCACCTGCCCCTAAGTGCCAACAGCTTCCGCGTCCTGGGCCAAGCCCCCGGTCAGCCCGGCTTCTTCAACGTGCCCCTAGCAGAAGGAAATGCTCGCACAACTGGCAATACCTACAAGTTCAGCTTTTCCTGGTCCGATGCCTTTGGCAATGCCCAGGAAGTCACGGCCTGGACGTTCTCCCAGGATGGACGCGATCGCATCCCCAATCTCCCCACCAAGGGCATGACCGTCAAGCGACCCGCCACCGAAGCAGCCAAACAGCTCCAACGCTTTCTCCTCCGCTTCAACGACGCTTACCTCGTCCACGTCCCCAACACCAGCACCCTACAAATCGCCGCCCAAAGCAATGTGCTTTCCTACGGCCAGGACTGGCAGGTGCAGCGACTCAAGCCTTACCTCTACCACTTCCGCCAAAACAATTGGCAGGACTTTTACTGGGCGGTCAACACCTCTCGCGGCGAAGTCTACCGCGTGCGTGGCGGCAGCTTTGGTAACCTGGGCGGCCAGAAAGAAAAGCTAGATATTGGTGTAGATAACGTCGGCAATGCCAACAATCCCGATCGCTTCTTTCTCCGCTTCAGCGATGCCTATCTCGTCAAAGCCAGCACCGGAGCCTTGCAAATTGCCGCCCAGGGCAACGTGCTCTCCTACGGCAGCGACTGGGAAGTCAAGAAGCTCAAGCCCTACCTCTTCCAGCTACGCCAAAACAATTGGCAGAACTTCCGCTGGCAGGTCAACACCTCCCGTGAATCGGCCCAGCGCATTAGCGGCGGTGCCTTTGGCAGCCTCAGCGGCCAGCGTAGTGATTTGGATGTGCAGGTAGAGGCCGTTTACCAATAACGTTCAGACCAAATCCAATTCACTGTCCCCGATTCCCATCCTTTGGCCCCTAGGAGCAAGCAGCGGTTCGCTCCTAGAGGGTGAAGAGGTTTATTAGGATTGGGTTTCAGACGTTGGACCAGGCTATGGGCAAACAAACCATGAGAGCAATTCTGCCCATCGAAAAATCAAGGAATCAGGATTTAGGAGAGGGAATAAGCAGCTAATAAGACCAAAACCGATGCTTCTCTCAGCGATTAGGTACAATACTCAGATAGAGAATATTCAAGTATCAATAATTACAGAGAACAAGATTCCCGTACATTGGCATTCAGTCCGATGGGGGTGATCTCTAAGCCGGTTGGAATTGCCTGGCCTCTGTGAACAAAAGGATTGCCATGGGTTGATATTCAACTCATCTGTGCTCATCATGCCGGAATTCCATGGACAGTGACCTCAACAGAGCTTTAACAGAGGGGATTCAACGGGCAATCATTCGTAAACCACTCATGGTTATGGAGAATGCTATGGTGAGCGACGCGATCGCTCATATGGCAGGAAGCGATTCCCAAAACAATTTTCCCCAGTCAAGCCTGTCCCAGGAAAAACTGCCCCCAGGGCGCTGCTCAAGCTGTGTCTTTGTGGTGGACAAGAATCAACAAATCCTGGGCATGGTAACGGAGCGAGAGGTCATTCGCCTGATAGCTCAGCAGCAACCACTCAACGCGCTGCCTGCATCCCAAGTGATGACTCAGCCATCGCTCATTCTGCGCGAGTCGGAGCTAAGCGATGTTTGCACAACAGCCGAGGTGCTGCAACAACAGCAGGTTCGCCATTCACCCGTTGTGGACGATCGCGATCGCCTCGTTGGGCTCATCACCCCCGAAAGCCTACAAGCCCAGTGGAACCCCATCGTCCTTGCAAGCCTGAGCGATCGCACAGCCGCAGAAGCCCAACTCAAAGCCCAAAATCTCCTGATGGCTCGCATTCTAAAAGATGAGCCATTACCCAAAGTATTGGAAGAGATTATTGACTGTCTCAAACAACAAATAAAGGGCCCACTCTGTTCATTCCTCTTGCTAGATGAGGAACATCGACTGCGTTATGGCACAGCCCCTGACCTACCCGAAGATTACATTCTTAAGACCGATGGAGCACCCAGCGGTGAAGGCATTGGTTCCTGCGGCACCGCTGTTGCGCGAAAGCAAACGGTCATCGTCGCCGATATTGCCACGCATGTATTTTGGAAAGACTACAAAGAAATTGCCTTGAGCAACGGCCTACGGGCCTGCTGGTCCCACCCTGTAATCGCCCGTGATGGCGAGGTCTTAGGTACCTTCGCCTTGTATTATCCAGAAATTCGAGAGCCTCAAGCCGACGAATTAGAAGTTATTGCCCAAATGGCCTCTGTCGCGGGAATCGCCATTGAGCGGGAGCAAGCCAAGACAGCCCTAGCACAGCTGAATCAAGAGCGAGAACAGCGAGTACAAGAACGAACAGCGGCCCTTCATGCCAGTCAAATCCAATTCCGTCAATTGGCAGAGAACTTGCCGGGAATGGTTTATCAAATCGTCATTGATTCAAACGGGACTAGCTACTTTAGCTATATCAGTAGTGGTATTCAGGAGATTTATGAAATTGCTCCCGAATCGATCATGGCAGCTCCAGAATTGCTTTGGGACAGCATGCACCCAGAAGACCTAGCCATAGCACAGCATCACGCTGCGGAATCTCTTCAAAACCTCACCCCCTTTGTATTAGAGCACCGACTCGTGACAAAGAGTGGCGAAAAATGGATTAAGTCATTTTCACGACCCACCCAAAAGGAAGATGGCAGCATTTTTATAGATGGTGTAATCCTTGAAATTACGGATCGAAAAATAGCCGAAGCTGCCTTAGAACAGGAAGCATTACGTCGAGCCAGCATATTCAACACCTCTGTCGACGGCATTCATGTTTTGGACATAGAAGGCAATTTACTGGAAGCAAATGAAAGTTTTTCTCAGATGCTCGGCTATAGCCAGGCTGAGGTTCTTCAACTCAACGTGGCTGATTGGGATGCCCAATGGACAGAGGAAGAACTCAAAGAGAAGTTCAAACAAAAATTTTCAGATAGTAAACCGAGTCCCCCAACATTTGTAGGGCTTCGTCACCAGAATTGAGAAAAGAAAAATCAAGAGCCATGGATAGGGAAAGCTAAGTCCAGTCTAGATTAGAGCCGTCTGGAATGAGCCACCGAGTCCTGCCGTCTGTCCTGTCGAGCCAATCAATCGGAGCTG
>CALLAT010000160.1 GCA_938002085.1 uncultured Pseudanabaenaceae cyanobacterium | reverse complement strand
CCAATTAATAGAAAACGTCATCCGTAGGGGCAGGTTTAGCCCCAACTCCCCACTCCCCCCAAGCTATCCCCAAACAAAACCTGCCCAACCCAGCGCAACGCCGCCCATCCAATCACCTTCGCCAAACCAATACCCAACCTCGCCCATTGCATCTCAAACAACATCATTCATTGCTGGTGATGCATCTGGCATTGCCGAACAGCCGGGCGGGTTTTGGCGAGAAGTGAATGAGGGGCGGCAAGATGGTTTGGCTAACCCCGCCCCTACGGATACGGATTTGCCGGCGGGGGCTCGGACGGTGGTTGCTTTGGATTGGGTCGCTGAATCGCTACTGCCAAATCTCTATCAAACAACCGCTGAATTAACTCAATTCCTCAACGGTCTCAACGCCTGCTACGTCCCCGCAGGCCCCAGCGGAGCACCCACAAGAGGCCGCACCGACGTCCTCCCCACAGGCCGAAACTTCTACTCCGTAGACATTCGCGGCCTTCCCACCGAAACCGCCTGGGACGTGGGCCGCAAAGCCGCCGCCGCCGTGATCGAACGCTACTGCCAAGACGAAGGCGACTATCCCCAAACCCTGGCACTCTCCATGTGGGGAACCGCCACCATGCGCACGGGCGGCGATGACATGGCTGAAGCACTAGCGCTCATGGGGGTTCAGCCCGTTTGGGATGGACCTTCTAGACGGGTCGTTGACTTCGAGATTCTGCCGCTATCGCTGCTGGGGCGGCCAAGAATCGATGTGACGCTGCGAATTTCAGGCTTCTTTCGTGACGCCTTTCCCAATTTGATTGATTTGTTTGATCAGGCCGTGGCTGCGGTGGCGGCTTTGGATGAGCCCGTTGCAGATAATCCTTTGGCGGCGAGGGTGAGGGCTGAGACTGAGAATTGGGTTGAGAAAGGGTTGGATCAGGGAGAGGCGGAGCGGCGATCGCGCTACCGCATCTTCGGTTCCAAACCCGGAGCCTACGGCGCAGGCCTCCAAGGCCTAATCGAAGCCCAAAACTGGACCAGCGACGCCGACCTCGCCCAGGCCTACATCAACTGGAGCAGCTACGCCTACGGCCAAACTTCTTCATCTGCGACGAGCTCCAAATCAACTGGCTCTACACCAGGCGCAGGCCAAGGCCACGCCGCTCCCGAAGCCTTCCAACAGCGCCTCAAAAATCTGCAAATCGTTCTCCACAACCAGGACAACCGCGAACACGACCTGCTTGACTCCGACGACTACTACCAATTCCACGGCGGCCTCACCGCCGCTGCCCGCGTAGCCCAAGATGCTGGCCAGGGAATTGGCGAAAAATCCGTCAGTCGCGACTCCAATGAGGGTCCACAAATCTACTTCGGCGACCATGCCCAACCCGCCAAGCCCAAAGTCCGCGCCCTCTCTGAAGAAATCGCCCGTGTCTACCGCTCCCGCGTCATCAACCCCAAATGGATTGCCGGAGTCATGCGCCACGGCTACAAAGGCGCCTTCGAGATGGCTGCCACCGTCGACTACCTCTTCGCCTACGACGCCACCACCCACAGCGTTGCTGACCACATGTACGAAGGCGTCGCCCAAGCCTACGTTCTCGACAGCGAAGTCCAAGCCTTCACCCAGCAACACAACCCCTGGGCCTTACGAGACATGGCCGAGCGCCTGCTGGAAGCCAACCAGCGTGGCCTCTGGCAAAAAGCCGACAAGCAGCTCCTAGATGAACTCAGAAACGTCGTCCTCCAAGCTGAAGAAAAAGTAGAGCATCGCAGTAGCCGTTAAATTCAGCCCAAAAAAGAGCGGCCTCCCCGAAGGAAGACCGCTCTTTTCGACTAGGTCAAGCCAGCCAAAGCAACTGCTTAGTGCTTGCTCATGTCCTTAGCCATCTTGCGGAACATGTCCATGCCGGAATCGCCAGCGGCCTTTGTGTTCGTGTTTGCCTGCTGAGTTTCAGCAACCTTGGCTTGAATCTCTTCGGGCTTCACAGAACCAGCAGTCTTAACAGAACCACCACCAAAAGTGGGGTAGCTCTTCTCATTGATGAGCTGACGCTCAACTCTTTGACGCTCCTTAGGCTTGAACTCATCCGCAGAGACCTCATCAACCTCGCGGCCCATCGCGGTTACGTTCTGGATGAACTCCTTATGCTCAGCTTCACCAGCTTTCTTTGCAAAGGTGCGACGCACGGTGTTGGGTGTGCGCATGTACTCGATATCACCCAAAGACTTGGACTCGTCGTTATCAAGGAAGAAAGCTTCCTTGTCTTCCTTTTTGCCGCCAAACAGACCTAGAAAACCAGCCATTGTTAACTCGCCTCAAACAAACGCTTTGCTATTAATCATAATCTTAATTGATTTTCATAATTCAGAACAAGGGTGACAGGAGTATTTTGAGTTTCATTTCATCAACAATTGAGGCCCTAAGGTTAGGACATCCCAGATGTCGAAATATGACAAACACCTGCGGTGCTTGCTCTCGCCACCAATTCGCAATTTGAAGTTTATTCGCGATCCCTTAATTTTAGGAGGGGCTGGAGCAAGCCATTGATAGGTTGATTGGTGTCGGCAGCAGTCAAGACGGTAGCCATTTCTCAGAATTTTCTAATCTTTCTCAGAATTCATTGGCTCCGATTGTGCGTAAGGAAATGTCAAATCCTGCACGTATTTTGCTCCGAGATCGCCCCATCCATTCATGAGGTCCATGCAATATGAACATCTCTAATTCCTATCAGAACTATCTCTGGATGGGCCTGAGCATGGGCATCATCAGCATCAGCATTATTCTCTTGATGAGCAAAGCAGCAGGGGCGTTCTAAGGTTGTGAATTTATTGTTCTAATCACCCCAGAGAATTGCCTTCGCCCCCTAGACGAGGTAATTCAGCCATTGGAAAATTTGTATCGCTTGCGACAGATTTCCACCAAGAAAGAACAAATAACCAAAAGGGCTGTCTGAAAGATTTTTTTCAGACAGCCCTTTTGGTTATTGATCCAAATCTACTCTCTCTCTGTGATCACAGCAGCAACATTCGTCGTTCTCTAATTAGCCCAAGAGGTATCTAGCCCAAGAATGGTTGGACCCACTGACTTAAATCTCCAAAGCTAAGGCGAAAGTCACGGTTTTACCTATATTCGATGCATCAAGCTCTTCCCATGGGTATCGGTGCCACAGCTGCTCAGCAAATCAAATCGCTCTGCTAAAGCCTGGACTTGGAGTAGCTTTTTGGGAGTTGGTCGCCAAGGTGAGGGGTTGTCATAGGCATAATAGGTCTCGATCCCATCGATCCCATACTCCACAGCCTGTTCAACTAACGGTTCAGGAGGCTTACGATAGCGCGCCGGATGGGCCAAGATGACCAACCCCCCTGCGGCTTGAAGCGAATAAATGACAGTCTCTGCATCATAAGCTGCCCCCTTAGACGGTCTCCCTTGGAGATAAGGCCGTAGTACTGGGGCATCAGGATGGAAACCGTAGCCCAAAATATGAACATCCACCTCGCAGAGACGGGCATTAACCTCAATCCCGGTCCAAAGCTTGGGCGGCTTGACGCGATTTCCTTTCCGCCAAGCTAAATCTTGAATCCAATTTTGCGCTGCCCAATAGCCCTCAACACTATGGTGATCTGTGATTGCCAATCCTTTTAAGCCAATGACCATCGCTTGGGTCATCACATCTGCTGGCGTTAACTTCCCGTCAGAATGCAGCGTATGCATGTGGAAGTTATAGGTTCCTGGACAAGACTCAACGTCAACCTGGCGAAATATCTCTCGCAGTTGCTGGGCTCCTAGACTTAGGGGAGCAGGTCGATTGTCAGAAAGGACGGCAGAAGACATCACAACGCACAAAGAATCGATAGCGAAAGTTCAGCAGCAGTCTAGCCTCGATTTCAGCTAAAGGCGAACCCATGGGACTCGTGGCCGTAACTGTTGGACTCAGTCCAAGGAGATTACGAGATTCCTCCTGTCTACAAATCTCAAGACAGCTTGTACATAACTCACAAGCAGTAAGCAACTCAGAGCATGCTCCAAGCTTAAAGAGTTTAGCGAGGACGAACCGTCACCACTGCAACAGAAATCATCAATTAGGGGCTTGACTTACCTAGTTTAATAGGCTTCTCCCTAGATGGCATATTTGGCAATGCATCTTCAAATCAATTTAGAAAGCCAATAAAAAAGGAAGGCTCCATGGCCTTCCTTTTTTATTGGTCATGCAGCCTACAACTACAATCACCAGAATGTAAACAATATTTCCAAGGGCTTCGCAGCTCTTTGGATGAGGATTTAGCGTGTGGCTGTTTGAGATACAGCAGGTTCGCCACTAGTGGCAACAGTTGTAGACTCTGCTTCATCCCGTTCCCGCTCTAGCCGACGCTTTCGCGCGTAAAGCTGAATAATCGCCGCCATTGCAACAATCATGGCAAAGATACTCCAGCTAGCAGCGCTTGTGGGGAAGCTGTTCTTGAACACCGCGAGCATCACAACAATCACAAAGAAGACCGTTGGAAACTCGTTGAACCAACGAAACTGCTGTCCCGTGAACTCACATTCATCCGAAGCCAGCTGCTTCATTAAGCGACGGCAATAGAAGTGATAGCCAATCAAAACGGCAACGCAGACTAATTTGACCTGGATCCAGCGATCGCTCAAGATCTGCGGCTCAGTCGAAATCAACCCCCCCCCCATCAACACAGTCAGCACCAGGGCTGGCGTCATGATGATGCTGTAGAGGCGCTTCTCCATGATTTGGTACTGGGCCTTGAGGATGCCCTGGGCAGGCTCCGGCTGTTCCACTGCCTCAGCATGGTAGACAAACAGCCTTGGCAAATAAAACATGCCCGCAAACCAGGCCGTAATGCCAACAATATGAAATGCCTTAAACCAGTAGTAAGCCATGGCGCAACGGTGAAAAATATCTGAGCTTCTTATTGATCATCACGATACTGGATGACCCCAAGCGATGAATTCCGTTGTGACAGAAGTGTAACGAGCTCTTGCTCCAACCCGGCGGATTAGGAACAAGGGCTCTAGATTCAGCCGTTAGGCAGCAGGGCGATTGAACAGAGAGTTCAGATAGCACTGACTTGCCCGGCGATCGCTTTCACCATTTTGCAATAGGAATAACGAGATGGCGGCAGAAAAAACACGTTCCTGATCCCAATCGGGGTAACGATCCAGATAACGTTCCAAAGACTGATAAAGATCTTCAGGAATTTCAGCCAGGATACTCACTTCTGTTTGCATCTTCCTAAATTCTCCTAACCGCGACTACTGAGTAACAGAAAAAACAAACAATTAACGCAACGCCAGGGTCGTTTCTCCATCCATGACCTTATCTCTGAGTAACGCAATACAAATCCAAAGAAAGCGAACCGCTCACCAACTTTGACTACATCGCAAAACGAACCTTTAGAGCGGATGTTGCGCCCCTGGGGTGAGACTGACATGAGACAGAAGACTGCTACTGAGAGGTTTTATTAGCGCAACTCTCAGGTCGTTCAATTGTTTGGACTACATATTGTTCGCCCAGAGCATCAGGCTTTGTCAATAGGCCAATCATCGAGTCATTCAGCAGTTTTAAGTCTTGGGGAACGAAGGAATCAGGATTTCCGCTTGTCTCACGTTTATCGCCCCTATTCCATGTCAGCTAGGGATTTGAGGAAAACTCTATTTCTGCTATTTCAGGGCAAAGAACATCAAAGGCTGATAGCTTCGTCTTAGGCTGTGGAAAACGGTGGAGATGTTGTGGAGAAGTCCTAGAGCACCTGTGGAAAGCCT
This sequence comes from uncultured Pseudanabaenaceae cyanobacterium, assembly GCA_938002085.1. GTDB lineage: Bacteria > Cyanobacteriota > Cyanobacteriia > PCC-9006 > JAAUQQ01 > JAAUQQ01. The sequence continues at coordinate 4,354 of CALLAT010000160.1, read as the reverse complement.
GTGAATGAGGTGGGGATTACTAAAGTCTCAAGTCAAGACTCAAAAGAAATTTCTAGGAAATAGAAATTTCTTGCTTCTCCGATACAAAAAATATTCAAATCACAGAAATGACTGAATCAAGCTTTTGTATTCATAAAGAAATGGATTAGAAAATCGAAATCTAAAGCAAAGACAAGTATAAATAAAACCAGAAATCACAATAATACTTAGACAAAAGTAGCCTGGGGCGGCAGACATTCCCAGGACAATTCACTCATTAAGAGCTTCCTCAAAGAACAAGCGACAGCTGAGCTAGAGATAGCCATGCTCCATTAAAAAACTGGCATCAACATCGGGAGGGGAATGATGACCGGGCATCACCAGCAAACGCTGCACGTACTTCCCTAGAATGTCTCCTTCTAAATTGACTGCTTCTCCCAAGTTTAACTTTTCCAAGTTCGTCAGAGCATAGGTATGGGGAATAACAGCCACGCTGAACCAATCTCCTGTGGCATCACAGTCCGCAATGGTGAGGCTGATGCCATTCACAGCGATGCTGCCCTTGGACAAAATGTAGGGTTTCACGCCATCACTTAGCTGGCCAAAGCGGAGATCCCAAGATGTGGCGCTTTGGGATACAGAGAGTAGTTCCCCCTGACCATCCACATGGCCCGTAACAAAGTGGCCGCCGAGCTTGCTCCCCACTCGCAGGGAGGTTTCGAGGTTGACTGGATCTGTGGGCGATCGCTTCCCTAGGGTCGTCCGGGCCAGGGTCTCCGGCGACACAGAGACCGTGAACCCCTGGCTCAAGATGGTTTCTACCGTGAGGCAAGCCCCATCCACCGCAATACTGTCGCCAATTTCGATATCGCGCAAAATCAGCTCCGCACTCTCCGCCTCGCAGGCAATGCGCAGTTGATAATCATTGACGGTCTGCAAGTAGCCCAGACCTTGAATCAGACCAGTAAACATAGATGCAGTGATGAAAGGGCAATGTTGAAAGAGAGTCTGGACTGGTGCCCTGGACGTCAAGCCCAAGAACCAGAGCATTCATTTCCCAGAATGAGCTTTATAACGAAGTTGCATCGCACGAAGTCTTAATCAAAGAATTACAAAACTTCAGCAGCACAGGAGCCCAGAAGGCCATAATTAGAAGAGGCGATCGCCGCTGATGTAGCTCGCGTGAGTTTTAGCGTCTAAACCATGATTGAAATGCAAGTTGACGGTATCGCATTTGATGCCGCAACCATGAGCCCCATTGTAATGCTGACCGATTCAGACGGGCGTCGAGCCTTGCCCATCTGGATTAGTCAAGACCAAGCCAAGGCCATCAAACTCGCCATTAACGAGCAAGTGTCCCCCCGTCCCCTGACCCACGACCTCATGGTCAATATTGTGGAAAGTTGGGACATGGACTTAGAGAAAGTCATTATCCATTCCCTCCAAGACAACACTTACTACGCCCAGCTCTGTCTCAAGCAGGGCGAAGAAGTACGAGAGGTGGATGCTCGCCCCAGTGATGCCATTGTCCTGGCCTTGCGTCTCGAATCTCCCGTGTGGGTCATGGAAGAAGTGATTTCCGATGCTTCTATTCCAGTCAACCAGGATGAAGATGAGCGGGAACGTCAAGAATTCAGGCAGTTTCTCTCCAACCTAAGCCCCGATGACTTCGCCAAATTTGGTAATTAGGTCAAATTTGCGGATCTCTTCTAGCCAACCGCACCAATGAAATATCGCCGCTTCGGTAAAACTGAGCTGCCGCTCTCTGTCTTTTCCCTAGGCACCATGCGCAGCTTGGCCAGTGTGGAAGCCATGGTGGCAGTTGTGCAAGCGGGCTATTCAGGCGGCATTAATCACTTCGAAACCGCTCGCGCCTACGGCCAAAGTGAGGCGTTGCTGGGGCAGGCGATCGCCCAGCTCCAACTCCCACGCGAGCAAATCTACCTCACTACGAAACTACTCCCCACCGCCAGCGGCGCGGAAATTCGCCATCAGCTAGAGCAGTCATTAGAACGCCTCGGGGTGGACTATCTAGATTGTCTAGCCCTCCATGGCATTAATACCCCAGACCACTGGCAGCAAGCGCAGTTGCCCCAGGGCTGCCTCCCCGCCTTAGAACAGGCCAGGGACGAAGGGCTCTTCCGCCACCTCGGCTTCTCCACCCATGGACCTCGGGAGCTGATCTTGGAGGTGGTGAATAGCGATCGCTTCGCCTTCGTCAATCTGCACTATTACTACTTCTTCCAGCGCCACGCCCCCGTCATTGCTCGCGCTGCTGAGCTAGACCTGGGCGTTTTCATTATTTCTCCGGTCGATAAAGGCGGACAGCTCTACGCTCCTCCAACGGAGCTAGTTGAACAATGTGCTCCCCTAACGCCTCTGGACTTCAACTACCGCTTCCTGCTCAGTGACCCTCGCATTAGCACCCTCAGCCTGGGAGCCGCAGTGCCATCAGACTTGGAAGCGGCCTTGGCGATCGCCCACCAAACTGCTCCCCTCTCAGACATCGAGCACAGTATTGACCACCAACTAAACCAAGCTCAGCGGTCCAACTTAACCAGCGACCAATGCAGCCAATGCTACCAATGCCTCCCCTGCCCTGAGGCCATTAACATTCCAGAGATTCTGCGCCTGCGTAATCTGGCATTGGCCCATGGCATGACTGAATTCGGCCAATACCGCTATCGCATGTTTGAAAACGCAGGCCATTGGTTCCCTGGGAGACGAGGCGATCGCTGCACGGACTGTGGCGACTGTCTCCCCCGTTGCCCAGAACAGCTAGACATACCCAAACTCTTGCGAGACAGCCACCAACACCTCAAAGGTCAAAATCGCCGCCGACTCTGGGAAGACTAGTTCTAGGCGGTATTAAGCCCCCATTTTCATCGGTCTTAAATATTGTCTCCAGTAGGGGAGAATCCTGAATTACAAGGATGCTGATGTAAAAACAAACACAGCCCCCAGAACATAGACAAACTCCCATCCAACTGATTTGTGCTGCCTCCCCGCAGCACTGGTTGCGTCCTACCCGTCACCCAACCTCAATCACCTCTCGCTCATGCCTCTTCCTACTAGAAATTATCGCAACGCAATGGAGCCCCTTGTGGAACAAGAGGTCAAGCGTCAAATTAGCCAGCTTGCTCCCAGCGCCATCCGCAGCGTCAACCCTTCCGACGTCGTGGCCTATGCGTTGAACTTCCTCCCAGCCCTCTACGCCACCACAGAAGAAGGCTGGACTTGGCAACAAGCGCGTGCCCAGAAGGAACTCCAAGGTCAAATCAGCGAAGCTGTATGTCAGGGCTTGATGGTGGTTCACCAAGCTCCCCAACGCTCTGAATCGCGTCTCTATTCCGCTGAAGACAGTCTCTTCGATGCTCAAAAATCCCTCAAAGAGCTCTCCATTTGCCTCGGAGCCCCCAACATTACCTGGGGTAGCTTAGTGCCCACGGTAAAACGTGCCCTACTCCAAGCAGCACAGCAAGCCGTTCACCAAGCTAGCCGCTCAGCCTAGAAGATTGTCTGAGAATTCGGCTTAGCATCAGGTTCGAGACTTCACAAGACTTCCGAGAGGGACTTTTCCGTAGATTTTGCAACCTTCATAGGTCAAAAGCGACAGCTAATCGCCTCTGTCAAAGAACCTCCAGGGGAATCGCTCTTTGTCCTGTCGTTCCCTAGGGGATCAAGAACTCTACTCATCTGAAAAGACGCCTCTGCCTCATCAAACTTTGAAGAAATAGTTTTTAACCCAAATACCTGCTCAAAACAGTCGGTTGATGAACTCTTGCTGAAACTGGCACCGTGAAGAACACGGTTTTCAAACAGAGTTGCTATAAAGGTCTTAGGGAAAATACACATTTCTTGTGAGAGCAGAAATGTAAGCCTTACCCCATCAAGGCAATGTAATCCTCAATCTGTGAGCTGTTTTCTTCTCCATGAAAGCCTGATTTTCAAGGCCCATGCCAGGAATAGCACTTGCTACCATTCAACTCCTTCGACTCGCTTCTGCCTGGGCTGTTCTATGAAAGCAACAAAAGCAAAATGCACCTGGGTCAATGTCATGGAAACCCTGGTCATAGAAGAAGTGGAACGTCAGTTCCGCAAATTCTCTGCCCGGCAGCAGTCCTTCATCGCCCCGGATGCAGTAACAACCTATGCCCTAAACCGGCTTGAGCCGCTCTACGCAAACAGCCAAAAAGGCTACGAATGCCAAGAGCAACGTGCCCGTGAAGAATTTGGCAGCAATATTGAGATGGCCGTGCGTCAAGGCATCGCAGCGGTGGAACGAGACCCCCTGCGTTCTTCGGAGCCCATTCAAGTCAAGCCTGATAGTCAGGCAGATCAGGCACTCAAGGCCATGCAGAAAATCCTGCAGCGT
>CALLAT010000159.1 GCA_938002085.1 uncultured Pseudanabaenaceae cyanobacterium | reverse complement strand
ATTTCCACGGAGTGGAGTTGCGCTGTTAAGCGTCATGCTCTTCACTACTGCTTGCACAGCATTGCCGGATGTTGCACTCCGGCCTGGTCAGGCGGCCGGACAAAGTCAGCAAGATTCTGCCTGGGAAGAAGTGGGTCAACTCCCCCTCCCCCTTGAGTCTCACCAGATGGTTAAGCTGGGCGACTTTGTCTATGTGCTGGGGGGATGGAATGAAACGAAGGGACCCTATGCAGAGGTTTACTTTGCTCGACTAAAGCCAGAGCCTGCTTTATCTGATTGGCAGAAAACAACGGCTGCGATGCCGCTGAGGTTGCAGCACCATGCCGTCATCGTCCATAACGACGCGCTCTATGTTGTGGGTGGGGATAATGGCTTTTGGGAGAAGAGCAAGGTTTCGGATCGCATTTTTCGTGCAATTCCCGATGCCCAGGGCGACATTTCGGACTGGGTAGAGGTGGGCAAGCTGCCGGAGCCCCTGACGATCCATGGCGTGACGACAATTGATGATCGGGTCTACGTGATGGGCGGAAGCCAGACGTTTCGGCCTGGAAGCACGGTTTCTGATGGAGTGTTTACGGCCAAGATTTCGCCTGAGGGGGAGTTTGGCGAGTTTGAAAAGCTAGCTGTGTTTCCCAATCCAATTGGTTGGTTAACGGCAACGGCTGTTGATGAACGCATTTTTGCCATTTCAGGCAAGGAGCAGTTTAGTCCGACTCGTTTGACGGAGAAGGTTTGGGCCGCTGAGTTCGAGGCTGATGGGCAGCTCTCCGGCTTTGAAGCGATGAGCAAGGTGGTGCCTCGGGAGCGCCATGCCACTGTGCTGGTGGATCGAACGCTAGTGGTAATTGCAGGGGGTGGGGCTAAACGAGTGCTCTCGTCTGTGCAAGCTGGGGAGGTGGACTTGGACGGGAATATTGCCAATTGGACAGAGCTATCCCCTTTGCCAGAGCCTCGCTATGCCCATGCTGCGTTTGCCCATGATGGCGATATTTATGTTTCGGGTGGGTTTGTGCGCTATGGCAGCAATGAAACGAGTAGAAAAGTATTCAGGTTGTCCTTTGACTGAATATTGTCTCTTTATTCCGCTATCTTTCGGAATTTATGGAAGTGAAAGGGCAGGGAATATCAGAAAGAAAGTTAGCAGCAAAGCTGAGGATTTCTCAATGGTAGCAGGATTGGATAGAGAGTTAAATAACGGCTCAAAGCACAACGCCAGACACTGAGCAGATTCAATTCTCATATTCATCACCAAACCATGGTCTTCAACCTTATAATTATTTCTTACTTGATTCTCTTTTTTGTTTTTTCTGCTCTCATCTACGTTGGCGTCCACATTACTTTAAGACCGATCCTTAAGCCCAAAGAACGAAAAACATGGGTGCAGATTAGACAAAGAACAATTATTTTATTTTGTACCGGATTGGTAACATCTGTTCTGCTATTTTTCCTTCACCCTATACAAGAGAAGCGAGATAACTTAAGTCGTCAAGCATATTTTGTGCATGAATGCAGCTTTAATGGTTATCCTGAGAACTTAACTAATGAATACTACCTTAGTGGTGCAGAAAACTTTTGCGAGTCTCAAGCTGAGAAAAGAGTGACCTTAGAGAAGCTCAACATGAGCTCTTGAATGGTGCGTTTGTGTCTCGAGGCTGATGCCGGAGGAGGACTTTTGCAAGGGAGTGGTCTCAACCAAGGCAATGGTAGACGCTGATAACAGAGGGTTGCGACCTCTCTGAGCCCGAGTTGCAAGAAGCTTAATCCCCTCTGGGAATGCCAATCGAGTCGCTGAAGCTGGCCCTGATGAAGGGCTCTAACTCCCAGCATCCAAGCAATCAGGTAGGCAATATCGAGCAACATAATCAAGCAAGTAAGGGCTTTTGCATCTCTGAGCCTGGAGTCGGTGATATCAAAAGCGGCTGACTTGTAATCCTTGAAGTGGGGCTCAATTCCCCCGAAACGTTCACCATAGAGCGTGAAAGTCTTGAGAGTGGTGGGTTTGCCACTCAGCACGGCCCAAGCATCGGCTCCGCCAGGTTGATGGGCGGCCGCGAGATGACAGTGAATGTCGCTCAAGACGGTCACATCATGGAACAAATGAACCTGATTGCTGGGGGGAAGCAGGTCTTGTACCGTTCGAGTTCGTCCACTGGGCAAGGTGATGAGTAAATCAGATTTTGCTCGAATGGCCCAGTCCCATTGATGCTGTTGCAACCAACGTATCAGCTTTCCATGCTCAAACCCTCGGTCGGCCAAAAGCGTCACGCTACATCCAGTCGGTAAAAGGCTCAGGGCTCTTTCGAGCAAGGAAGAATAGTCTTTGAATCCCACCGTGGCACTGCCATGTTCAATGACTTGTTGGGCGAGGGTGAGAGAGCGTCCCCCCCAAGCCAGACACACCTCGATTAAGCAGAACTGGTCCCACAGCATACTGGTATCCAGGGTTAGAACCGCTGCCTTGCCCTCGAAGGTTTGGAGACAGTGACGCAGCAGGGGCTCGTAAAAGGTTTCTGCATCAATGGCATCGTTGTGAACGAAGTAGCTCAGCCGTTCGAGATGAGCACGGGCTTGGCAGCGGCGATGGCTCAAGTAAGGCAGCCAGCGGCTCAAACAGCCGGTCTGGGATTGCAAGATGGCGGCAACTATTTCAGCGCAGCCGGTCAGATGTCGTTGGTCTTTGGGCGTTATCCATTGACTCATCTGAGTTCGCAGTTGACCATAGAGATGGGGCGAGGTCATGGTCTAGGGTCTTTGTGTAGGAACTTGAGCCTCCCATATCTCGCCCCTCCTAATTATTCCGGTCTCATTGAGAATTCAGTCAACGCAAGCCTTTCAAGACTTTTCTGCATCACTAAGGGAAATAGACATATGAAGTCCCCTAGGTTGACCACCAATACAAACAATTTGGGAAACTACATTGATTCAATGCTCTCTGTAACACCACCTCGCATCTCGATCGACTCACTTGCAATTCAAGCTCTGAATGAAACCCAAAAATATTTTCAAGAGCATAGTCACTACAGTAAATCACGGCAGAAAATTCTCAGGGAAAAAGGCTTAGCTAGCAATGTCAAAAAGGTTTCTAATCGCCTGAATAATGATAGGGGATTAGATAATATCCACAGATTGTTATTTTCTTGTCCTGAGAGTTTCTGCTGAAGCTGATTCCAGGCTTGCCAGTAAGCATTGGAGGTGGGCTGTTTACGGAATAGCAGGCACATCTCCCGCACAAGATGGAGCGG
>CALLAT010000158.1 GCA_938002085.1 uncultured Pseudanabaenaceae cyanobacterium | reverse complement strand
AGCCATGGAAGGCCAGGGTCGACTAGAAATCTCCTTGACCGAAGAGGAAGAGAATCTAATTGTCACCATCACTGACTCCGGTCCTGGTATCCCCGAAGCCAGTCAGGCTCAAATCTTTACCCCTTACTTCACCACCAAGCCCATGGGTGAGGGCAGCGGCCTAGGACTCTCAATCACCCAGAAAATCATTCAACGCCACCATGGCAGCATCACCCTAGAAAGCACACCGGGTCAGACTCGGTTTCGCATCAGTCTTCCCTTAGATGTCAATTACGACCTCGAAAACGAAGCTGCGCTAGACCCCGGTCAGCCTGCTCCCATGGACGGACTTTGGCCTAGAACAAGCGGCAATACCATCACACCACCCCCCAACGATACGGGGACGGGGACAGCGGAATCATCCGACGGCTCTTCTACATCAGCAAGGCTTTCAGCCTCTCCCCCCGAGGCATTACAGGTTCCCATCGTGCCTTGACTCCTCACCCCAACGAGGGCCTCCGCCGCTCCTAGCCTGCGGAGTGATACAACTCCCCAAACTTTGTCCAAGCTACGACTGTTCGCGATCGCTGTTTTATCTAATTTAATCTCAGGAGCAACATGCATAAGGGGGCGATTATTTGCGTAGATGATGAGCGTTCAGTGCTCCTCAGCCTTAGAGATCAACTGAGCCGCATCCTAACGGATCGGAACTACAGCATTGAGCTGGCTGAGAGTGGGGGAGAAGCGCTAGAGCTGTTAGCTGAACTCAATGCAGATGCCATTGACGTTCCTCTGATTATTTGCGATCACCTCATGCCCGACATCAGAGGGGTGGACCTACTCAAACAAATCCATCAGCTCTATCCAGATACCCTCAAAATTCTGCTCACAGGCCTGGCAGATTTAGACGACATCGTCCGCGCCGTCAATAAAGCCAATCTCTACCGCTACATTCCCAAGCCTTGGGACCAAGCCGACCTCAAGCTCACGGTTCGAGAAGCTCTACGCAGCTATGAACGTGACTGCCTCCTAGAAGAACAAAATCGCAACCTCCAGCGGGAAATCAGCGAACGTCGCCAAGCAGAAATAATGCTGCGCCAGAGCGAAGCACGCCTAGAAAGCATCCTCAACTCTCTAGAGGATGTGATTTGGTCCGCCACCGCTGACACATGGGAACTGCTCTATCTCAATCCAGCCGCAGCCCAAGTCTATGGCCGTCCTACCTCCGAGTTTCTGGAGTCTCCCAGTCTCTGGCAAAACGATGTTGTTCATCCCGAAGATCAAATTCGACGCCGGAAATTTTTCCAAGAGCTCCTGAAAGACGGGCACAAAGGCGTTGAATACCGCATTTTGCATCCCAATGGCGAGGTTCGCTGGCTCAGCGATCGCGCTCGGGTCATCCAGGATGAATATGGCGAAATTATCCGCATCGACGGCATTATCTACGACATCACCGATCGCCGCCGAGCAGAAGAGAAATTGGCCTTCGATGCGCTCCACGATGGTCTGACAGGCCTGCCTAACCGCAACCTCTTTATGCAACGGGTGGAACGCTCTCTAGAGCTTAGCCAAGAAGATAGCGGCTACCAATTTGCCGTGCTGTTCATTGACCTGGACCGCTTCAAGCTGGTCAATGACAGCCTGGGCCATGCCTGTGGTGACCAATTCTTGATCGGTATTGCTAAAAAGCTGAGCCAATGTTTACGAGCCAGCGACACCGTAGCTCGACTGGGAGGAGATGAATTCACCATCCTGCTCACAGGCACCCAAAGCATCGCTGACGCCACTCGCATTGGCGATCGCATTCTCTCAGCCTTAGAAAAACCACTGCAACTGGGCGATCGCAGCCTCTTCAGTAGCGCTAGCATCGGCATTGCCGTTAGCGCTCCCCATTACCGCCAGGCCAACGAAGTCCTACGCGATGCTGACATTGCCATGTACCGCGCCAAAAGTGGTGGCAAGGGCCGTTATGCCATCTTCGACCAAGACATGCATGCCGAAACCCTAAAACTCCTGCAAACCGAGAGTGACTTGCGCAGTGCCCTCAAACAGGAACTGTTCACGATTTACTACCAGCCCATCGTCAACCTCAAGACCGGAGCGCTGGCAGGGTTCGAATCCCTTGTGCGCTGGCAACATCCCCACCGGGGCTTAGTCATGCCCAATGACTTCATCTCCGTCGCTGAAGATACAGGCCTAATCGTTGAACTGGGAGAATGGGTGCTGCGAGAGTCCTGTCGCCAGCTCAGCTACTGGCAAGAGCAATACCCCTCCGCCCAGGATCTGATTATCAGCGTCAACCTAGCTGGCCACCAGCTAAAAGAAAGCAATCTAGCAGATGTCATTGACCAAATCCTCGACGACACTGGCCTAGATGGAAGCAGTCTCAAGCTCGAACTCACCGAAAGCATTCTGGTCGAAAACATCGATGCCATTATCGGCACACTGACCTATCTGCGCGGGCGCAAAATTCAGCTCAGCATCGATGACTTCGGCACGGGCTACTCCTCCCTCAGCTACCTCCACCGCTTTCCGGTCAGCACTCTCAAGATTGATCGAGCCTTTATTGACCTAATGATGGGCGACACGGAGAATTTTGAAATTGTTCGCACCATCCGCACCCTGGCTCACAGCCTAGGCATGCAGGTCGTCGCAGAAGGCATTGAAACCGACGAACAGCTCTCCATTCTCGTCTCCCTAGGCTGTGAGCTTGGCCAGGGCTACTACTTCTCCAAGCCCGTCACAGCCTACGAAGCTGCCAACATGATTAGCCGCCCTACGGATTGGCAGCGCAACCATACCGAAACCTTGATTATGGATAGCAACGCCATCAACGAGCAACGCAATCTCCTGCCCGAGTTTCCAACCATTACCCCTTCAAGCCTGTAAGCCAAATGTCTGACCTGGCCCTGGAAAAGACGCTCCGCCCCAGGCTCATTTCCCTCGAAGTCAAACCTAGAATTCCATCAGAGCAGCAGGCTAAACTAGAGGAAACGTCTTTACATTTCTCTACATGCCCCAGTCAGCTCCCTTTGGCAAGCCCAGACCTCTGACCTCAGTAATGGGCTTATCCGTAATCACCCTATTGGGCTACTACGGCTATTACAAGTGGGCTGTCCAGGAAGAACTACGGGCCTACGAAGGCCAGGGATGGAGCGGCAATCTCTGCCTCTTACCTTTTCTGATTGGCGTGCCTTTGCCTCCATTGCTGGCTCACTTTGACCCCGATGTCCCCTCCAGCTTGGCTTGGCTATTCCTGTTAGGGGTTATTTGGATTTACATCGTCCAGTTTCGCCTCTATCGCAAAGTCAACCAGCTTTATCGTGAAGATGGACTCCCGGAACCTTTGGTGGTCTGGTGGGTCTTCATTCCTGGCCTCAATCTCGTCGTTGGGCTGCGCCAGATTCACTTTCTGAGCGAATATTGGACTCGTAAGCAAAAGCGAGAACCAGGGGATCCGGTTGCCGATGCACTGCCATTGTTATTTTCCAACCCTGGCATTTTTTAGCTCTGCTGGGCGGCTCACGGGTGAAATGACTCTAGCCAGATCGTTCTTCCATCCAGAGAATGGACGATCCATTGGTTCACCCAATGTTTGACGATAATCCAAGGCAATCTCTCAACGCTGCACTATGGCAAGCCAACCCATGCTTCAACGTCGATTTCGCCCGATATCCTTCGCGATCGCCATACCCGCTAGCCTAGGCGTGCTCCTAGGCAGCTGCACTTCACAGGAATCCGTAGCTCCCTCCAGCGACTCCGCCTTATCCGAAGCCCAGGACGCGATCGAGGCCAAAACTAGCCGTCAACCCCCAGAAACTCACCGAGCACCAACAGAAGCAGCAGACGCCACCAACGTTGAAACGCCTGCCCAAACCACAGCCAGCGACGCTTCCCAAGGGTCCGCCCCAGCTTCGTCACCCAGCCCCCTCGCTGATGACAGCTCATCTCCATCTACGAACAGCGAGCCCCAATCTCCTCAGCGCGAATCCCCAGAACCAGAACCCCAAACCGCAGAAGCAACCGCCAAAGAGCCTGATAAAGTCGCAGTGGCAGAAATCCGCATCGATGAAACCGTCTGCGGAACAGGAGGCCAAGAAGCCTACTTCGAGACCAAAGCCCAGGAAATTTACATCTGTAAAAATGCAGAAAACGCCCTCACCTACATCGCCACCCCCAAACGCAAAGGCAACTCATTCTTTCTACCAGCCCAGAAAATCCAGCAAGGAGATGTAGTGGGCTATGCAGCCATGGATGACACCAAAACCTACATCGTTACGCCAGGGGGATTCCAACTCCAAGACAATGGCAAACCCCAAAAATCAGAGAAGGTGATTCGACGGCAGCTTTCGGAATAACAGATGTAGCGGCAAGAAGCATCATCACCTTCAATCATGAATTTCCTACAATCATTGTGAAGAAAATAGTCAAAATAGCAACAAATCATATTTCTCTTTTGTCAGAGAAATATGATTTTTAGAGAAGTCATTTTCGCCAGAAAATATTTTCCTCAGCCGCTGTTTCCCTGACGAGGTGAGGATTACACTAAAGAAGATAGAGAGAAATCAGTACTGAAATAAATCTTTGTTGTCTTGCCATCGTTCACTTCGAAGACGTAAAATTACATAAGATTGAGAAGTAAAGGACGCAAGCCATTAGCTACGTCCCCCAGAACATAAAGAGCTGTTGCTCACGTTCATATTCTTATTAGGAGATGACACGATGACCTCAAATAGTGATTGTCCCCCTAATCTCGTCTCTACTTCGGGCACTTCCTGCTAGTCTTTCCAGTCAATACTCAGGTTGCGAGCGTCAAATACTCGGCATTGCATGGCTTCAGCGGTATTTCACTTCACTAGCGTAAACAGTCACGCCGCTGCAGAACTGAATCAACTTCGGTTTTGATTCCTAGAATACGGACTTCAAATGAGTTCTGCCTCTAAGGTAGTAATCAGGCACATAAATCCTGCTTTTTTGTAGTCTCATTGCATCTATTGCTATGGGGTAGGTCTTCTATCTTGAGCAATCGTTTCATCCGTATCGCTAAATTGCAATCTTTTAAGTGAGATTGAAATTTTCTTTGCTCATGATTCTTGTATCCTAGGCGCTTTGGGCTTTTCAACCTGTTGAGTTAAGCGACATCGAACTATAAATTCTGTCGAATCTTAAAGCGATTTCAAGACAGGATTAGTTTCCGGATCGTTGTTGTCTCTTCAACATAAGAACTCATTAGAGTGCTCCTGGAAAGTCATTCTCGTTGTCTCCCTGTCTACTCAGACCAGCCATTGTTTTGATGCTGGAATCATTTCTTTCCTGACCAGACCGTCTAGCCGTTTGCTTTTTTCCCATGCCAGCAACCCGCAAAACAATTAAAGATCCAGTTCGCCTTTACCTCCAATCCATTGGTCGCATTCCCTTGTTGACCCATGAGCAAGAAATTGAGTTTGGCCGCTTGGTTCAAGAATCTAATGCCCTGGTCCATGTCAAAGCCGAGCTAACAGAATCTCTGGGACATGAGCCTAGCCGAGAAGCTTGGGCAACGAAGGCCCAGCTGTCGACTGATGCTTTAGATAAAGCCCTGGAGCAGGGTGAAGCAGCAAAGCGGAAAATGGTAGAAGCGAACCTTCGCTTGGTGGTTTCCATCGCCAAAAAATATCTCAAGCGCAATGTTGACCTCCTAGATCTCATCCAAGAGGGCACAATTGGCCTCCAACGGGGTGTTGAAAAGTTTGATCCCTCTAAGGGTTATCGTTTCTCAACCTACGCCTACTGGTGGATTCGCCAAGGGATTACCCGTTCAATTGCGGAAAAGGGTCGTACCATCCGTTTGCCCATTCACATTACTGAAAAGCTCAACAAAATTAAGCGAGCTCAGCGGGAGCTAACCCAAAGCCTGGGCCGCACGCCAACCTCTAAGGATATTGCTGAGGAGCTTTCTCTCACCACAGTTCAAGTGCGGGAATACCTGGCACTCATGCGCCAGCCAATGTCTCTAGACATGCGCGTAGGTGAGAATAGCGATACGGCCTTGAGTGATTTGCTTGAGGACACAGAGCACACCCCTGATGATTTTGTAACTCAAGTCTCCCTAAGCGGCGACCTGGAGCGCATTATCAATAATCTATCTCAGCAGCAACAGCGAGTGATTCGTCTACGCTATGGCTTGGATGATGGCCAAACAATGACCCTGGCTAAAATTGGCCAAGAGCTAGAGTTGAGCCGGGAGCGAGTGCGTCAAATTGAACGAGAAGCATTGCGAAATCTGCGTAAGCAGGGCTCACAGTTTCATGCTTATTTGGCAAGCTAAGAACCACGGTCTCATCGATTGAGGCAACCAAAATCCCCTGGGCTCTACTTTTGAGTACCAGGGGATTTTGGTTCTATGGGCTTTGACAGGTGGGGGCTACGATCGCCCATTCCCAACTAAGTACAACGGCACATCCCTCACGAAGGAACGCAAACTGAATCAAGCCGAATTCAACTGTAGTAGGGGGTTCCCACTCCTATCCGCTTTGCCCAAAGTCTAGCCAAGAGCGGGAAACCCAACCCTCCACAGCGATAACAATGAACGAGATTCAGATGTTCAGAACATGCTGTTTCTAAGCAGCAGGCTTTTTGTTTAACAGTGTTTGCCACATCGCTTGTTCTAACTCCGGCTCAGGCCCCCCCTTCAAGGTGTAGAACTCCATCAAGATTGGAATTAACTCGTTGCCAGGCAAAGCGCACATAAACCCCCGTTCTTTAGGATTGTTCACCATAAAAAGATCCTTAAGCATTGCGGTAGCTAGCTTTGCGGGAGCAGCATCAATCTCTGCCTTCATAACATCGGTGCGAGTTGATTCAGGGACTTTATTCCAAATGTGATCCCAGTTACTGGTAGCCATAGTGAATAGAGCTGAATTTCGGTGCGACAGCTTTACTATGCTACGTCAACGACTCAGCATATCTTGCGATCGCAACTTCCAGTGAACAAGAAAAATACAAAGTCAACTTAGGCAATAGCATCTCTTTTCCAGATTGCTATTGAAAACTGCCTTGCAAGCCTAAATTAGCAGCCCAGCCATATGGGAAAAGCAACAAAACGAAAAGCCCAAACAATACAAAAGTCAACAATTCGGGAACTGAATCTCCTGCCGTCAACGTCATAGTAACCATAGAGGCTAGAATTCCAATCGTCGTTTCGTCAAAGCCTCCATCACACACCGATAGACCCTGCTCCAAGACAGTACATTGGCGTCTTATCAACCATGGAACCTCCCGGCTATTTTCAAGTATTAGAAACGCTTCCCCGAGCCTTACAGGTCTCGCTGAAACGTCCAGACTGGGCAGAACAGCTCCACACCTCAGCCATGCTATTGCATCGCTGAAAATCCTCACTTAACCTGAGTTTGAGAAGAGACAAGACATGCTCTCTCCAACTCCTCTCCTAGAGGAGCTGAGCAAAGCGGAGGCTGAAAGCCTAGTTCTTAAACTCGGTTGACTGACTCCTTTAGGAAAATCAGAGCGAAGGATAAAGTCAGCTGTTTGGCTGTTGAGTTCAAGTCAATCAAGCTCTAAATTTTGAAACCAAGGGCGAACAACCCATCAGGTTGAGCTAGGTCCCTCGTCACACTGTCTAGAGATAGCGATGCTGGAAAAGCTTACAGACTAATTGCAGTCATGTAACCCAAGTCTGGCCTATCAAGTCCCTTAAATCGGGATTAATATCTCCAGGTATTTGAGACTCAAAAGCATTCAAGACTACAACTAGGTCATATTTCACGCAACTTCTGAAGCTCCCGATTCAGGGAGCAAGTTTGTTGTTCCTAAGGAACATGATTGAACGCTTGTCTTGATTATCAATCAGATGCTGATACAGCTAACGGACTCTTCTCAATTGAGCAAGGTTCACCCAATCCTCCCATAGATCGCTATCAAACCTAGACTCAGCAAGGGTTGCCATCTTTCCCCTGGTTGAGCCCTCTAGACCGAGCCATTCCCCCACAATTGAATTAAGGTCTCTCCAAGGAGAACACCATGACATCTATCAAAGCCATCACACTTGTCGCATTCGGAAGTCTGATTGCTAGCGTTGCCCCAGCCAGTATTGCGACAGCAACCCCTGAACCTGCCAATCAAACCCAAGTCACCCTAGCCAGCAATATCCCAGGTCTCACCAGCCGCTCAGCTTGGATGGAGATGGATGTTGAGCCGCCCAGCTTTGAATATGATCTCAAGGCTCACCAGTCATCCCTAGCCTTAGCATCTACCTGGCAAAGCATTGGCACCAATGCAGTGGTGGAGGGAGACTATGACAATGCTTTAGCAGCCTTTGAAAAGGCTATTGATCTAGACCTAGATGGTGACGCAACTTTATTCCAGCAGCGGGGCTGGCTCTACTATCGCATGGGACATAAGAGTCTAGCGCTCAATGACCTATGGCAAGCCGCAAGTTTCCAGCTCAACCAGGGGGACTATGCAGCCTACCAAGCAAGCTTGGACATGCACCGCTTTGTAGACTCTCAGCTGTAGCTAGTGATGGCGATCGCAATGCTGCAACTACTTCAGAACGACGATCACATTAACGGCCTAGGCTGTTAAACCAACCCAAAGAATGGCCCCCCGCTCTAGCTAGAGCGGGGGGCCATTCCGATGACTCAATGACAACTTGAATCTTTAAGTAACGCCGATCCTAGGCAGGCACTTCTTGACTGGCGAGATACTTCTCCAATTCGGTCAGAGCATCAGCATCAACCTTGGTCTGCATGGGACAGAACTTGGGTCCACACATGGAGCAGAATTCAGCAGTTTTATAGATATCTGCTGGCAGCGTCTCATCGTGGTATTCCTTGGCCCGCTCAGGATCAAGGCTCAGCTCAAACTGCTTGTTCCAGTCGAAGTTGTAGCGAGCATGGGAGAGTTCGTCATCGCGATCGCGAGCCCCAGGACGATGGCGGGCAATATCCGCCGCATGGGCTGCAATCTTATAAGCGATTAAGCCATTGCGCACGTCTTCAGCATTGGGCAGACCCAGGTGCTCCTTAGGTGTGACGTAGCAGAGCATGGCTGTGCCATACCAACCCGCCATGGCTGCACCAATCGCCGAAGTGATGTGGTCATAACCCGGTGCAATATCCGTCACCAAGGGACCCAGCACGTAGAAGGGGGCTTCAGAGCATTCCTCCATCTGCTTGCGCACGTTGAACTCAATTTGATCCATGGGCACATGGCCAGGACCTTCCACCATGACCTGCACATCATGCTCCCAGGCCCGGCGGGTGAGGTTGCCCAGGGTCTTCAACTCAGCTAATTGAGCATCGTCCGAGGCATCGTGGGTACAACCGGGGCGCAAAGAATCGCCGAGGCTGAAGGAAACGTCGTAGCGCTTGAAGATTTCGATGATGTCATCAAAGTGCGTATACAACGGATTCTGCTTATGGTGGTGCAGCATCCACTTGGCGATGATGCCGCCACCGCGCGACACGATGCCAGTGATGCGGTTGCGCACCAGGGGCAGGTGCTCAATCAAAATACCGGCATGGATGGTCATATAGTCCACCCCCTGCTCCGCATGCTTCTCAATAATGTGGAGAAAGTCGTCACCGGTTAGGTTCTCGATGTTGCCATGAACGCTTTCCACAGCCTGGTAAATGGGAACTGTGCCAATGGGGATCGGGGAGGCATTAATAACAGCAGTGCGGATTTCATCCAAGTTGCCGCCGCCCGTGGAGAGGTCCATCAGGGTGTCCGCACCATACTTCACGGCCTGGTGCAGCTTGGCCAGTTCTTCGCTGATGTCGGAAGAGTTGGGGGAGGCACCGATATTGGCGTTGACCTTGCACTTACTGGCAATGCCGATCGCCATGGGCTCCAAGTTAGGGTGGTTGATGTTGGCGGGAATGATCATGCGGCCCCGAGCCACCTCATCCAAAATCAAATTAGGCGGCAGGTTTTCGCGCTTAGCAACGTAATGCATTTCCTCGGTGATGATGCCTTTGCGGGCATAGTGCATCTGGCTAACGTTAGCTTGACCGCGACGGGGAGTAATCCAGGATGTACGCATGGTGTCGATCTCGTGAAAGTAGATGAAGAGAAATGAGGGGAATCAGAGAGGGAGGCAAGCAGCAAGACAAAGGGAGATTTGCCGCTTTAAGTCAAAGGCAAAGCCTCTGGCACATCCGCCACGGACTTAGGTGAATCGCTGTAGGCTTGCACCGCTTGCAATCGCTTGAAGTCGAAGCGATCGCTCCGACCGGTAAAGAAGGCAATTTCGTTCCAAACCAGCGACACCACCGTGGAAACCAACAGGGCTGCGCCAAAGCTCATTAACAAATCGCCACCGCCCGGTAGCCCCGCGACCAGAGGACTGAAGTCTGGCTTGGGGAAGAATAATGCCCCCGCCGCAATACCCACGATGGAGCTGACCAGGGCATTCATCCCACCAATGCGGCGGGAGTAGAGCCCCAACAGCAGCGGGAAAACAGCCCCAGCACAAACGAGGTCTGCAACGAAGAAGAGGTACAGAACACTCAGTCCTTGGGAGGCAATCCAAACCGCAGGCAATGCTGCCACAATCATCAACAGACGAGAGAGGTTCAGCACCCGTCGACGATTCGTTGCAGGATTCAGTTGCAGTACATCCTGGGTGAACAGGCTGGCCATGCCGTTTAGCAAGGTATCTATGCTGCTCATCACGAGGGAAACTGCCAAGACCATGACCAGACCCAACAGCCAGCCGGGGGCTTGAAGCTGTTGCAGTAGGGCAAAGTAAGCGGTGTCTCCGGCGAGGCCAAACTGGGTTGCAAACAGGCCCAACAGGCCAGCAATAACCACCATGGGCAGAATGAACAGAAACGAGGCGGCTAAGAATGCGCCCCGCAAAACACTGTTGTTCTTGGCAGCGTAAATCCTTTGCCAGTTGCCTTGGTTAAAGATTTCCGCCGCAACGATGGCAATGATTAGCGTCAAGCCAAATTTCTGCCCATCGGGATTGGCGAGGGACGTCAGCTCTGGCGTGGCTTGAACCACTGGCAGAGTTGCCGCTCCCCAACCTCCCAAACTGGCCACAGCCGCGACAAACGCAACTAGCAACAACGGTAGAACAACGAAGAACTGGAGGCGATCGGTATAGATACTGGCGCTGAGCCCTCCGTAGAGGGTATAAACCAGCACAGCGACCATGATAACGAGAGCCGTTGCCCCTAGAGGGACATCAGCCAAAAGCTGGAGAGCCTTGGCGATCGCCGTCAATTCCGCTGCTAAATACACGAACATGTAAAACAGCGTGATTGCCTCAGTCAGCCAATACATCGGCTTGCCATAACGATGACGGGCATATTCCGTCAGAGAATGGCCTTGGGGCATGAGATGCCGCAACCGAGGCCCCAGTATGGCAAACAACGCCACCGCTAAAGCAGAAGCTAAGGCATAGCCCACCAAAGCACTTAAGCCACCCATAACCGAAGCGGCTTCAGGGGGAGCAAAGAGAATCCAAGCCCCCATACCCGATGCCACCATGGTGGCTACCATTGCACGGGTATTAGTGCTGTTGCGACTCGTTGTATAACTTTCTAAGTCCTGCTGTTGGCGGCTAACGTAAAACAATCCCAACAGTGTAAAAATTGCCGTAGTTGCAATTGTTACCACCAGTGCGAATGCACCCATAAAGTTTGCTATTGCCTCCCAAGCTATCGAGCAGAGCTGTGGGAAATGCTGGGGCGAAAAACGACGGAGAAAAGTGACAAACTAGCCGCAACATGACTCAACAATCAAGATCGCAAACTCATCAAAATCAACTGTCCCACAAGCATTTGAGCCATTGGTTGATCAGCAAAACACTCAATCTAAGAGAGAGCATAGCTAAGTCGCACCAGCCCAATTACCTACGGAGTAAGATTTCCAAGTCACATTCCTCAAACACTGCTTCCCTCCACTGGCATTACCCAGACTCAGGTTCTAAGAGTATGATCTCAGCCCTATTGAAACCGTAAGGTTGGTCCAAAGGGCACCCCTAGCTGAGCAACAGCTTATCACCCAGTTTCAATAGATTGAAAGACTGCAATAATAAGATTTCTCCATCGATTAGCTGACAAGGCTTAGATCATTCAAGGTCTACTCAGGCGAGATATTACGAACAATGAAATGAATAGTAAAAATCCTCAATTCAACGGACATTACGCTGAGTAAAATTCGCAATCTTTTAAGATTAATGAAGCGTTTAGGTTTCAATTTAATGAAGCACCTAGTCCAGAAAAAGGTCAACGACCTTAACAACCCTTCGAGGTTGTTTGAGAAAAGCATTTGGCTGTATCGTCTGGCCTCACCGGAATCAACACAAGCCAATCAGGCCCTAAACCCTGCTGTAATAATGATGAGTTGAAAGCTGGGCCGAATTCTCAAACAACCTCTTAGACAGGTCAATCGCAAATCTAAGGTGATTTCCCCACTGCTGCTATGAAGCCTCAAATTAATGATCTCAAGACTTGGAATCAAGCGGAACTCCTATTACAACCAGCCTTTATTCGCTTAATCGACAATTTTCGTAAAGCTGTAAAGACCACGGACTGGGACAGTCGTTATGAGGATTTACAAGACTGGCCCGAGGAAGCGACAGAGGCCCAAAAGGCCCGCTGGGCTGACCTCAGCGCCCTGCTAGAAAGCACTCAGCCCGTTGATATCGAGGCGATAGAAGCTGAGCTTCAATCCTTGCCAACACCGGAACTGTCCTATCGCTTGAACTTAGAGCGGGGGGAGCAACAGGTTCAGTTTGACCTCTGGCAGCTTTGCTATCAGGTCTGTTTTCAGGCCTATGTTCCAGGTCTGCCCAGTGATGTGGGCAATGACACCCAACCCGTCGAGATTGACGATCGCCTCCTAGATAACCAAGGCGAAGTCGATTGGGTCGCCCTCGATAAAAAAGTTCAGAACATTACAGAGCAAATCATGCAGAGTTTGCCCTAGCTTTCTTGTTCTAAACTAGTGACTATGATTGATGCGACGCCCAACGGGGGATACCGCAAAACTGTTCATGCAGCGGCCTCCAAAACCCTACCTAAGCCCGTTTCTGAGACCTCTCAATATTTGGCCTGGGAGCCTCAACTCACAAAGGATGGCTCCTACACCTTCTTTTCTGAAGCCTTCCAAGAAACCTTCCATAGCCGCCAAGGGGCTAAGGCAGAAGCCTTTGCCAAGTTTGCGATCGCTACGGATCTGCCTAAACTTGCTCGACAGCCCAAGCTCAAACTCCTCGATGTTTGTTATGGGCTGGGCTACAACACGGCTGCGGCCCTGGAAACCATTTGGGCTATCAACCCGAATTGCCAGGTAGACCTCTACGGATTGGACAACGATGCCACAGTGCCACAAGCGGCTTTGGCCCCACAGTTAATTGCAGATTGGTCAGCCCCCGTGCAGCAGGCTTTGAAAGCACTCGTTGCCACCAGCCAAGATGTCGATGTCATCCCCATGCCTGCAAACCTCACGGGCGGTTTGCTGATTGGTGATGCAAGACAAACTATCAAACTCTTGATTGACCAAGGCTTTCAGGCTCAAGCCATCTTTTTTGATCCCTTCTCACCTCGCCGCTGTCCCCAACTCTGGACCGTGGAGTTTTTCCAGGAAGTGGCCCGCTGCCTAGCCACACCGGGTAAATTAACCACCTATTCCCGCTCGGCCTCGGTGCGAGCTGCCCTGCTTGAAACAGGCTTTTCCATTGGGACTCTCCCCCTCACGAAGCCAGATCCCAACTATCCCCACGAATGGTCCCAGGGCACCGTCGCCACCCTCAGCGAGACAGTGTTGACCCCTCTGTCAGAAATGGAGCAGGAACATTTACTCACCCGAGCCGGGGTTGCCTTTCGCGATCCTGATTTAAGGGCAGAAGCAGAGGTGATTTTGGCCAGACAGAAGCAAGAACAGCTCGCAAGCGATCGCCCCTCCACTTCGAGCTGGCGCAGACGCTGGGCATTAGGTTGATTGCTTTACGCTATGCCTCGACCGACTGAGAATTCTGTCTACAGCCAAGTCATAATAAAGAGACTCGCCTTCGCACCCTGCCCGGATGTCTCCCACTGTTATCTTGCACCAACCGGAAACCGACCAGTGGCTTCGGTTTGAGCGTCCCCAGCAAATCATCACTGTTCGGCAGATTGGTGATGTACTCCCAACTTTAGCTCAAGTTGAAGCCCTAGTTGAGCAAGGACTCCATGCAGCGGGATTTATCAGCTATGAGGCTTCGCCTGCCCTGGATGATGCCTTAGTCGTACAAGCAGATGACAGCAATTTTCCACTGCTTTGGTTTGGGCTATATCGAGCCGCTGATGTAGAAGTACTAGATGCATTATCAACGGAATCGAAGACCTATCAACTGAGCGATTGGCAATTGAGCGTCAGTCAGGCTGAGTTTGAAGCGGCGATCGCCCACATTAAGCAATACATTGCCAGCGGCGACACCTTCCAAGTCAACTACACCTTTCGGCTCAAAGCCAAACTTACAGGTGATCCCTGGGCCTTATTCCTAGCCTTGATGCAGCTACAACCTGGCAACTACTCCGCCTTTATTGATACGGATGACTGGGCCATTTGCTCCGCCTCTCCCGAGCTGTTCTTTACGAAAGCAGGTGAAACATTCACAGCAAAGCCAATGAAGGGCACAACGGAGCGAGGCTGGTGGCGGGCCAGCGATCGCGCCCAAGCGGCTGCCCTCCAAGCCTCCGCAAAAAACCAGGCCGAGAACCTGATGATTGTCGATATGCTACGCAACGATTTGGGTCGCATTGCCCAGACCGGAACGGTGCAGGTACCGAGCCTATTTGATGTGGAGCGTTACCCCACGCTTTGGCAAATGACCTCGACGGTTCAGGCAAAGAGTCACGCCAAGATCACGGATGCGATCGCCGCCCTCTTTCCCTGTGCTTCGATTACGGGAGCACCGAAAGCCAGAACCATGGAAATTATCCAGGAGTTGGAATGCTCGCCTAGGCGGATTTATTGTGGCGCGATCGGTCACTGGGCCCCGACTGAAGCTGAAGCTCCCCAACAAGCTCAGTTCAATGTCGCGATTCGCACAGTGCTGATCAATAAAATAACGGGTGAAGCGGAGTATGGCGTGGGCAGCGGCATTGTCTGGGACTCCGACGCCACAGCGGAATATGAGGAATGCTGTTTAAAGACAGAGATTTTGACGCGGGAAAAGCCCTCCTTTGAGCTGCTAGAAACGATGCTGTGGGAAAAAGGCAAGGGCTATTTCCTGTTGGATTACCACCTAGATCGCCTCCAGGAAGCAGCAGATTATTTTGGCTATCCAGTCAATCGGTCACAGATCAACCAAGCTTTGGGAGAGGTATGCCTCGCAGAAGACCAGGCCGAGACAGCAGACTGCGATTCGAAGGTTCGATTGCTGATTAATGTCCAAGGACAGACAAGAGTAGAAGTCTCTCCTTGGGAAAATCCCCCCCAGACGGCACCGCTGAGGTGTTGCTTGCATCATGAGGCGATCGCCATCAACAACCCCTTCCTGTACCACAAGACTACTCACCGCCAGATCTACACCGCCGCGAGAGCAGCCCATCCTGAATTTGATGAAATTATTCTTTGGAACAATCGCGGCGAAATTTGTGAAGGCTGCATTGCCAATGTTGTACTGGATTGGCAAGGAGAGCTCATTACTCCCCCCATGAGTTCAGGGCTTCTCCCCGGCACCTTTCGCGCTTACTTACTAGACCAAGGCAAGATTCGAGAGCAAACCGTCACGATTGAAATGCTCAAGCAAGCACCCCAGTTTTATCTGATTAATTCGGTACGACAGTGGCAAACCGCCGTCTTAGTTGACCCCCATCCATAAGCACATGACCAATCCATCCATGCCTACGTTTTGGGCTGAGAAATATCAAACTGACTACCGCCCACCCTGGGATCTAGGCCATGCTGCCCCTCCCTTTGTGGCATTCTTAGCGGCCCAGCCTGAACTGCAACCGGGCAAAACCGCTGTGGTGGGAAGCGGCCTGGGCAACGATGCCTTGCTCTTTGCTCAGCAAGGCTTTGATGTCACCGGCTTTGACTTTGTGGAGGCCGCAGTAGCAGGAGCAACTCAGGCGACCGCTGACGCAGGACTATCAGCGAGCTTTTTGCAACGAGATGTATTTAAGCTCGGTGATGAATTTGCCCAACAGTTTGATTATGTGGTGGAGCATACTTGCTACTGTGCCATTGACCCGGACAGGCGAAATGAATATGTTCAGGCGGTGTACGAAATATTAAAGCCCGGCGGACATTTCATGGGTTTATTTTGGTGCCACAGCCGCCAGGGTGGCCCGCCCTTTGGGAGCGATGCAGAGAAGGTGCGCGATCGCTTTGCCACAAAGTTCGACATCCTCAGCTTTGAGCTCGCCCAAAACTCTATTGAATCTCGCCAAGGGCAAGAATATTTAGGCTTTTTTCAAAAGCCCATTGGCGATCGCTAACCATGTAACCTCCTGTACACTTCAAGCCTCTTCTTTATGTCATTTGACCTCCATACTGTCCCATCTCAACAGGGCAAAATTGCGATCGTCACCGGAGCCAACACTGGCCTGGGTTACGAAACTGCCCTAGGCCTCGCCAATACTGGCATGAAGGTCATTATGGCCTGTCGCAATCTAGAGAAAGCCGAGCAGGCTAAAGCCGCAATTCTGAGCCAAATTCCGAATGCTGAGCTGGAGGTTATGCGCCTAGATTTAAGCAAACTGACATCGGTAAGGGCATTTGCAAAGGAGTATCGCGATCGCCATTCAAAGCTAAACCTTCTCATCAACAACGCGGGCATTATGGTCCCGCCCTATGAACAAACGATTGATGGTTTTGAAAGCCAATTTTCCGTCAACTATTTGAGCCATTTTCTATTGACTTCACTGCTTCTGGATCTCATGCCAAATAGCGCTGAATCTAGAATTGTGTCCTTAAGCAGCAACGCCCACAAATTTGGCAAGATCAACTTTGACGATCTGCAATCTGAGAACAAATACTCCGCTATAGCAGCCTATGGGCAAAGCAAACTGGCCTGCTTAATCTTTGCCAATGAGCTGGAAAGGCGATTGAAGACGAAAGACAGCCAAATTCTCTCCACCTGTGCCCACCCCGGCACCTCCAATACCGAGCTGCCCCGCTACATTCCCAAAGCCGTTCAGTTTCTGCTGCGACTAACGCCCCTGCCTTACATGGCCCATGCCCCTGAGGCTGCTGCTCAACCCACACTCTATGCAGCCCTCGCGGATGATGTAAAAGGCGGCGACTATTTTGGTCCCCAAGGCAGGGCGGAAATGAGTGGCCCCCCTGGGAAAGCGCCCCAGTCTGAAGCAGCGAGGGATGAAGCGATCTCCCAACAACTCTGGACGGTCTCCGAACAACTAACCCAAGTAGATTTTGACTCCATTGTCCTAGCCAAGTCATAATCAATCCCCAGCTCATCTCCTCAAAATAAGGACAACTGAGAGCCACTAGGGTTGGCTAATGGGCTTGGAGGATTCGAATGCACCTATCTAGCTCCTGTAGCGCATTCTCGTAATACTGCTTTAACCGAGGATCTGACTCATTTGCATTGCCCTCAGTTTGCAACCTTTTAGCCTCTTGGGCGATCGCCAAGGCAGTCCGGCCAGAAGGATCACGGCATTCAGGATCTGCACCATTGGCAAGCAATACCTCAACTGCCGCAAAGGAGCCTTCTTCAGCCGCGAGCATCAACGGCGTATCGCCCGATTGGCTCACAGAGTTAGGGTCCGCACCATGCTTGAGCAAGGTGATGACCGCAGTGCTATTGCAGCCATCGCTTGAGCCATTAAAATTCGAGCTATGGCTATAGCCCAGCGCAGCACAGTGGATAAGGCGATCGCCCACCGCGTCAGCACCATTCACATCGCAACCCGCCGCCACTAAGAGATCTATGCCACGGGCAATATTGTTATCAAACACTTTATTGCTGTTCCAGCAGAAACCATTCAGGGGAGGTCTGCCCAACTTTGGATTCGCTCCCAGGTTTAACAATCGTTCAATCACCCAGCTCTGGTGACTAAATGCTGCCATATACAACCGGGTCCAATCGTCATAGCCCACAACCGCATTAACATCCGCCCCCGCCTCGATCATGCAGCGGAGCATCAAATCCAGTTCTAGAGGAGCAGCTTCAGTCTCAACGAGCAACAAACGCTCAAAGGCATTGGCTCCATCACCATCCTTGGCCTGAAAATCTGCCCCCGCATTGATGAGATAGCTTAAGGTCAAGCAATCCGGGGCCAACATCAAAGGAGTCAGCGACTCGTGAATATCACACCAGCCATCATCCAGATCAGCAGGTAAGTCCACTGCTATTCCTTGTTCTAGCAGTTGCTGTAGCCCAGCTAAATCACCAGACTGTGCTGCTTGGTGTAACGGAGAACGACTAATCAACAAGCGATCGCCCACAGCTCAAGTCTCCCATCGCGGTCTATGGGACAACAGTATCGAGCGAATGCTGCACAAACAAGCATCCCTCTCTACAATCAAGAGTGGTCCCCAACTCTGCATCGACTTCAGTCTCCTATGACCATGCAATACCGCCGCTTTGGCCGCACTGAGCTGCAAATGCCCATCTTCTCCTGCGGTGGCATGCGCTATCAGCATTCTTGGCAAGACATTGACCCCAGCACCATCCCCAATGAGGGCCAACGCAACCTCGAAGCCACCATCCACAGAGCTTTCGAGCTGGGCATCAACCATATCGAAACCGCCAGGGGCTACGGATCTTCAGAGCTACAACTGGGCTACGTCTTACCCCAGCTGCCCCGCAAAGAACTCATTATTCAAACGAAAGTCTCCCCCAAAGCCAACCCCAAGGAATTTGTAGAGGCCTTTGAAAAATCTCTGTCGTTGCTACAACTAGACTACGTCGATCTCTTCTCTCTCCATGGCATCAACAACGATGAAACCTGGCAATGGTGCCTCGATGGCTGCCTTGATATTGCCTACGACCTAAAAGCCAAAGGCCTCGTGCGCCACATTGGTTTTTCGACCCATGGACCGACGGATATCATCGTCAAGGCAATCGAGTCGGATCGCTTTGACTATGTCAATTTGCATTGGTATTACATCAACCAGTTCAACTGGCCTGCGATCGAAGCAGCCACCCGCCATGACATGGGCGTCTTCATCATCAGCCCCTCAGATAAAGGCGGTAAGTTGTATAGCCCACCCCTCAAACTCAAGCGTTTGTGCGAGCCCCTGAGTCCCATGGTCTTCAATGACCTATTTTGTCTCAACCACCCCCAAGTTCACACCCTCAGCCTGGGAGCTGCTAGACCCAGTGATTTTGACGAACACCTCAAGGTAATTCCGCTACTGGAGAATGCCGACGCAACCCTCGCTCCCATTTTGACCCAGCTGAAAGAAGCCGCGATCGCCACGTTCGGCGAGAACTGGTATCACAACTGGCATGTGGGCCTACCCGATGAATCCCAAGTCCCGGGCAACGTCAATATCCAAGTCATTCTCTGGTTGCGCAACCTGCTCCTGGCCTACGACATGGAAGAGTACGCCATGGCTCGCTACAACCTGCTCGAAAACGGTGGCCATTGGTTTGCCGGAGCCCAAGCCAAAAACATTGACCAGCTCGATCTCAGCCAGGCCCTCAGCGACAGTCCCTTTAGCGATCGCATCCCAGCCCTCTTAAAAGAGACCCATGAGCGTATTGGTAGTCAAGCAGTGAAGCGACTGTCCCAGTCCTAAACTGCTTGACCTTGATCTAACCCCAAGCTCGCCTTACGCCCCCCGCAACTGCTTGACCAGCCCTTGAATGGGCTTAAGAACAAAAGCCAGCTTGGGCTGCTTGACTTGTAGCTGCTGGAAAAAGCTGTCCACCATATCCTCAGGATTCAGCTCAAACGCCCGCTTAGCCGCTGCCGTAGCTTCTTCAGCTCGGCCCAGCTTGCGTAAGGCGATCGCCCGGTTTCCCCAAGCAATATGGTTCTCTGGCTGTAGCTCAATAACCCGGTCATAACTAGCCAATGCCAGCTCATGGGAACCCAATTGATCCAACGCAATGCCACGGTTATACCAGGTCTGAGCCTGAGCAGGCTCCACCGCTAAATGCTGATCCCAAACCGCCACCGCAGCCTCATACTGCTGATTTGAGAACAGCAGCAACGCCTTTTCAGAATAGAGAGCTGACTGCTTGCCCACGTCGCTTGCCGACCCTAGCAACAACTGTTCAATCTCCAGTAACCTGGCTTCCCGCTGCTGAATCGTCCAGCCGCCATAGGGAGCTGTCGTAACTGAATCGGCCAACAATGCATCCGTTCGTGCCATTCCCTTAAACCTCTGTAGAGCTAGCTTCGAAACTTTCGATCTCGCGACTCTCGACATTTCCCAAGATGGCAGGAAATTCCCCTTACCGCATAATATCGCTCTCTTCCACCCTTCAGCGCTGAAAATTATCACAGCCCTTTACAATCACGCTCACATCCCAGGAATCATCAGGTCTATACCTGGCGACTATCCCAGTGGCAAAACCTCCTGTAGTTCCAACCTTAAGCGATACAAAATGCTTTGCTTATCTACATCCTCCAAAATATTTCGAATCAGCGTACTGGCCCCTGTCTCCCCCCAGGTACAACCCTGCTCTAGGTAAACCTGGGCGGCCTGCCCCACCACATAGGTTCCGTAGCCCGCCAAAGCGCCCTGGGCTACTGCAACCCCGGCATAGCCCATGGCCCCCGTCGCAAAATCTCCCCCCACAGCCACACCTTTACCAATACCAAAGAAAACCCCGCTCCCCAGTTCCCCCAGTAACAAACTGCCACTACTGAGCAAAATCTTCTGCAAGAGCTTCCCAGCCTGATGACTGGTCATGGGCAAGCCATAGAGCTTTGCCAGGGCTCGAATTAAAGCCAAATCACTCAACGCGCCACCCAGCATATCCAACACTGCAACGGGATTGAGCCCCACCGCGATCGCCTTCGTCCTGGCATAGCGACGAATCAACTCAGCCGCCGCCACCTGGCGAGCCAGCAGCATTTGCTGGGCAATGCGCTGCTCAGCCTCCCGAGTTTGCACCAAGGCATTGAGCGCCAAAAGACTGGGCCCTTCAGTCTGCATCAGCTCCAGCAAGCGATCGCGTAATTCATCCAACTGAGGCGGAGGCGTTTCCTGGGTTTGAGTCACCCTGCCATCGGGCCACTCCGTCTGCACCATCATGGGAGCCGGAGCCGCCGCCACCTGCACCACATCCTGCCGCTGCAATTCCGTGCCCTCCGCCATCAGCGGATCATCTTGAAAATAGCGCTGCAAGTTTTGTAGAATCTGGGCCCGATTGGGTGGGGGATAGAGATCCACCTTGTTAAACACGAGGAGCAGTGGCTTTTGAAACTGCCACAAATCCCGAATCGCCTGGTACTCCTTGCGGGTCACATCTCCCGTGACCACAAACAAAATTAAATCTGCCTGTTGAGCAACGCTCTGGGCCATGGAGGCTCGCTCCTCTCCATCCACCTCATCGAGCCCAGGTGTATCAATTAGTTCTAGGGCCAACTCACTTTCCTGGGGTTGCCAGCGCAGAGATTGGGGCGATCGCGTCACCCCATTAATCGGCCCAGTTTCCAGCTCATCACGGCCCACTAAAGCATTGATCAAGGCAGACTTGCCTCGACTGACCAAGCCAAAGACTGCCGCCCGCATCAAGCCCGCTTCAATCGTTTTAAGCTGCTGGGTTAAGCCATCTAACTCTTCGTCAATCGCCCGGAAATAGGCACTGTCGCCGGGCACAGTGCTCAACTGTTGGCGAAATCCTGCGATGGCCCGCTGGAGGCGATCGCGAGCTTGGTTTAAAACAGGGCCAGAACGATGAAGCACCATCGGAAATTCAAAACTTGATCAACCTTCCACCGCGACCATCATCGCACCACATTCCGATTCAAGGTATCACGCGCAAACCGAGCTAACAGGTCGAATCAGCTCTACTGGAGCCATCACCCCCACAACCTCGGAAGATCTCTGACAATCCCACCCATTCAGTAGTCAGGCTACGGAGCAATATAAAACTTTAAGGTTCCTGGACTCAGCAGATTTACAGGCATGCCACTTTCATCAAGCTTGCTTCACCATCACCAAACCGTCATGTAAATACGGGGCTTGAGAAACTCAAATATGAGGGCCAGATAAAGGATTTCTCTTTATTCAAAAAAATTAGAGTTTGAATAGGGGTTGTACGTATTTGCTCGGTATAAATAAGTGGTTGACTCTTCTAGAAGTAGAAGAGTATGCCAAGAGAACTCGACCTAAGCGGACTCAGCAATCCTTGGTCTGAGGTTGAGTTCACCGCCCGCAAACCTATTTACACTCTTAAGTTTTAAACTATATGACCTTCCAAGCTTCTCTAGTAACTCCCGGCAATCTCGAAAGTCTGAGCCGGAACAAGAGCGTTGTATTTATTGATGCAGCTGTAGAGCAGCCCAACGTCTTGGCCCAAGGTGTCATTCCTGGGGCAGAAGTGCATTTTCTAAGCAGCGACGAAGATGCCATTGCCCAAATTACACTTACCCTGCGCGATCGCACTGACCTCAGCGCAGTGCACATCATTTCCCACGGTGCCCCCGCCCGCCTGCTCCTGGGCAATGGTGAACTCAGCCTCAGCAATCTGCAAGACAACGCCGCCAACCTAGCCGCCTGGTTCTCCACATCCCAAGCCAACAACCCCGAGCTCCTGCTCTACGGCTGCGATGTCGCGACCGGAGATGCAGGCTCAGAATTCATTACTCAGCTTCAGGCTCTGGCAGGCGTCAATATCTCTGCCGCCAGCCATCCCGTCGGTTCCAGCGCTAAAGGCGGACAATGGCAACTCAATGTTGGTAATGCCACCGCAGCCCTGGCCATTTCCGAAAGCACTCAACAACAATATGCGGGAGTCTTTGAAATTTCTCCCGGTGGCCTGGCGGTTATCGCCTATGGCTCAGAAGATACTAACGACCGATTCGGCCTCGTTGCCCTTGAGGAAATTCCTGCAAACTCGGTCATTTTCATTACCGACAACGGCTACGACAGCACCGCTCAAGGCTTGACCAACGGCGAGAATACAATCCGTTTCACCGTTGGGTCCACTCCCATCAGCGCTGGTACGGTGCTGAATAACGACACCATCGGCAACTTTGGTTTAGCTGTTGATAGCTTGAACCTGAACTCTGACGGCGATCAACTCCTGATCTACCAAACTGATGACAACGCTCTGGATGGAACACCAACCTTCATCTACGGCTTTAACAACGCAGTCACTCCTGCTGACACGAACCAATGGCAAAGTGGCGGACAATCAGGCATCCTCGATTCAGCCGTTCCGGAAGGGCTGACAGCAGTTGTCGCTGCGGGTGATGGTGGCACAGCCTTCGGACTCATCGGCCATGTAGATAATGCCTTTTACAACGGTCCTGTCACAGGTGACAAAGCTGCATTACTCGCAGCAATTAGCGACCCTGCTAACTGGGTCACCGACGATGATGTTTTAGATCTCGCCACAGCTCCCACGAGCTTTGGTGTAGATAGTGCCACGAGCACCCCTGGCTTTATCGTGGATGCACCCAGTCAACTCATAACTGAAGAAGCGGCAGGGGAAGATACATTCACCGTCAAGCTCAGCAAAGCCCCCACGGATGATGTAATCCTCACGTTCGCCAGTAGTGATGACAGTGAAGCGACCGTTTCCGGTCCCATTACCTTCACCGCTAGCAATTGGTTCATCCCCCAAACCGTGACAGTCACGGGGGTCAATGAAGACTTTGACTCTCTTGATGGTTTCTACGACATCACAGCGACCGTTACAGGAGATGCAGACTACACTCCCCTCGCCTTCCCCAGCGTCAGCGGCAAAACTCCCGATGATGACACCGCTGGCTTCGCAGTCACGAACCTGAGCCAAGATCCCACTGCCGGTCCTATTACGACCAGTGAGTCAGGCGATACCGTTTCGTTTGACTTGGCCCTGACGAGTGAGCCCCTATCAGATGTCATTGTGACCTTTAGCAGCGATAACACTGATGAAGGAACCATTACAGGCGCAATCACCTTTACCCCTGAGAATTGGGATACTCCCCAAACGGTGACGGCAACAGGAGTTGATGATCAAGTCACCGATGGCGGTGTTGCCTATGCTGTTTCGGCGGTGGTCACTAGCACCGATACCAACTACGACCCCAGCATCAACACAGCCCTCGTTTTGCCGCCTGCGGTCAACATTACCAACCTGGACAACGAGGCTAATACCGCGCCCAGCATTGATGCTCAAAGCTTTGACATTGCTGAAAATAGCGCTAGCGATACCGTTGTGGGTACTGTCGTGGCTAGCGATATCCAAACCCCTAATGACCTCACTTTTGCGATTACAGCGGGAGATGATGCAGGTTTCTTTGCCATTGATGATGCGGGGGTTATTAAACTCACCTCAGCTGCCGATCTAGATTTTGAAGGTGATACAACTAGCTATGACCTGACTGTTGAAGTCACGGAAGCAACGGGTGATAACCCGCTCAGCCAATCTGCAACCGTCACGCTGAATGTCACGGACGTTGATGAAGCATCGCTCCCGGCCTCCATTGCTTGGAACACTGAGACTGGCGTCGTTTCGGCCTTCTCTCTGGATATAGCCAACCTAACCGGATCAATTACTCCCATTGGTCGCACCATCGAAGACACGGCTTGGCAGCTACAAACCACGGGGGATCTCAATGGGGATGGCCAGGATGATGTCTTGCTACGCAACTTCAATGCGGGCTTGAACCTGGCCTGGTACATGGAAGAAGGTGGACAGGCGATCGCCTCTGAAGGCCTCATCGGTCGCACGGTCGAAGATCCCAACTGGAGCATGTCTGCCACGGGCGACTTCAATGGTGACGGCAATGTCGATATTATTCTGCGCAATGAAGCGGCAGATCAAATTGTCGCCTGGTACATGGATGGCAGCGGCGGCATCCAAGGTGAAAGTCTGATTGGTCGAGCATTTGGTGACAATAATTGGAAGATTGAAGCCGCAGCTGATTTCAATAACGATGGCAAAGCCGACCTATTGCTCCGCAATGGTGTATCGGGCCAGAATGTCTTGTGGGAGATGGATGGTGGCAACATCATCGGTGAGTCACTCTTTGGTCGGGATATTCCTGATACCAATTGGCATATCGAAGGTGCCCGCGACTTTGATAATAATGGAACAATTGACGTTCTCCTGCGCCAACGTGCAGCAGGGCAAGCGTTGCTCTGGTCCATGGCAGATAAAAACAATATCGCAACAGAAACTCTGCTTACGGGTGTTCCGGATGCTAGCTCTCAGCTAGTCTTCTAGAAAGTTAACTGAAGACCTCATCAGACGAGCGACATCGTTGTATGCCATAGAGCGGTAGTAGAAGCAAACATGCTTCTACTACCGTTTTTAATTGGGCACTCAGCTTTGTTGTCTCAGCAGAATCTATGCGGCGATACAAATATCAACTATTAGCGAGTTCTACTCAAGCGAAGCATTAAGGATGCGGCTTTATTCTACAGTTCCACCAATAAAGCAGATTTAAATGAAATTTATTAGATTTATTAGTCGTGAGTAGACTTTGTAAAATGAGCAAAAAGTACCGGAATTTCAGCAACTTTCAAATTGTGAAACTCATCATTAGTTCTATTAGATTTAGAATTTTCTACTCAGCTTTAAAATGATGGATTTTCCAGCTAGCTTTAGCCTTACCAAGCTCCATAGAAGTAATGGCGCTATCTCCAATGGTATTGATGCTAGCGAAATAGCCTTTATTGACCGTGGCGTTGAAGACTATGAGTTTTTGGCTAGGGGGGTGAAGCCTGGCGTGGAGGTACATCTGCTGGATGCAGATGCGATGGCGCAGATGACGACAGTGTTGTCAGAGCACACAGGCTTGAAGGTCGTGCATGTAGTATCCCACGGTTCGCCGGGTTGCCTGTATTTGGGCGAGGGCGAGCTGAGCCTGAGCACTTTGGGACAGTATGAAGCCCATCTTCGGTCTTGGTTTACGGGCTATACCGATGGGGAGAAGCCTGATCTGCTTCTGTATGGCTGCAATGTGGCGGGGGGGGATGTGGGAGAAGAATTCCTCAGCCAAGTGGCAAACCTCACTGGCATGATACTCCACGCCTCTAGGCTGAGGGTGGGTGCATTCCAAGCGGGTGGTGTCTGGCAGTTGGACTATGGTCAGTCCCAAATTCAACCTATAGACCTTTTCTCAGTTGAGACCCAGCAAACCTATAGTGCAGTGTTTGCTCCTGGAGACCTAGATACGTCTTTTGGGAATGGTGGAAAGGTCACCACTGATTTCAATGGAGGTACTGATCACGGCAGTAGCATTACCATCGATGCAGCAGGCAATATCCTCGTTGGTGGCTCTGCTGACAATGAAAGCACTGGTAGTGACTTTGCGTTGGCGCGCTACACCAGCGACGGCCAACTCGACAACTCCTTTGGGAGCAGTGGCAAGGTCACCACTGATTTCAATGGAGGTGCTGATCGCGGCAGTAGCATTACCATCGATTCAGCAGGCAATATCCTTGTTGGTGGCTCTGTTGGCGAAATTATCTCTCCAGACTTTGGCTTAGCGCGATACACCAATGCTGGCCAACTCGACAGCTCCTTTGGGATTGATGGCAAGGTCACCACTGATTTCAATGGAGGTGCTGATTGTGGTTGTAGCATTACCATCGATGCAGTAGGCAATATTCTCGTTGGCGGTTCTGCTAACAATCAAAGCACTGGTCGTGACTTTGCATTAGCGCGTTACACCAGCGACGGCCAACTCGACAGCTCCTTTGGGATTGGTGGCAAGGTCACAACAGATTTTAGTCAGGTCATAACAGATTTCAATGGAGGCAATGAGCAGGGAAATAGTATCACCATCGATGCAGCAGGAAATATTCTTGTCGGTGGCACTGCGAACCTCTTCGACTTTGGTGTTGATGATGATACTGATATTGCGTTAGCGCGCTACACCAGCGACGGCCAGCTCGACACCTCTTTTGGCAATGGTGGAAAGGTCACAACTGACTTCAATGAAGACTATGAGGAGGGCCACAGCATCACTACCGATGTCGTAGGCAATATTCTTGTGGCTGGCTGGGCTAGTGGTGACTTTGCTTTAGTGCGCTATAGCAACGACGGTCAACTCGACAGCTCCTTTGGGGTTGATGGCAAGGTCGTCACAAACTTCAATGTATTAAATAATGCTAAGGGCTATAGCATCACCATTGATGCCGCAGGCAATATTCTTGTGGCTGGAACTTCTTTGAACAGCGATACTTTCAACGATTTTGCTTTAGCGCGCTACACCAGTGACGGTCAACTGGACACCTCTTTTGGAAACAGTGGCAAGGTCACCGTTAGTATCAGTGGCAGTTTTGATGAAGGCTCCAGCATTACCATTGATGCCGCAGGCAATATTTTCGTGGCTGGCCAAGCTTTTTCCAACACCGGCAGCAGTTATGACTTTGCTATTGCCAAGTTTGACGGAAGCTTCAAAACAACCAGCATTTCATGGAACACCAAGACTGGCGTGGTGTCTTCTATTCAATTAGATGCTGTAGCAGCAACTGCAACCATCAACCCCACTGACCGCACTATTACAGACACCGACTGGGCCTTGCAAACCCTCGGCGACCTAGATGGTAATGGTCAAGAGGATGTGTTGTTGCGCAATGCCACTTCAGGCCAAAACTTAGCTTTCTACATGAACCCCGGTGGCCAAAGCATTGAGTCTGAAGCCTTGATTGGCCGCAATGTCGAAGACCCGAACTGGAGCATCGTAGGAACTGGCGATTTCAACGCCGACGGCAAAACCGATATCATTTGGCAAAACCAAGCCGCTGATCAAATCTTGGCTTGGTATATGGACGGCCAAGGCAGTATCGAAAGCGAAGCTATAGCTGGCCGCGACATCGGTGACAGCGACTGGAAAATTGAAGCTGTTGCTGATTTCAGTAGCGACGGCAAAGCTGACATGCTGCTTCGCAATGGCACCTCAGGCCAAATCATCCTCTGGGAAATGGATGGAGACACCATTATTGAAGAATCACTGTTTGGCCGCGAAGTTTCCGATATCAACT
Organism: uncultured Pseudanabaenaceae cyanobacterium; assembly: GCA_938002085.1. GTDB lineage: Bacteria > Cyanobacteriota > Cyanobacteriia > PCC-9006 > JAAUQQ01 > JAAUQQ01. The sequence goes on along the minus strand of CALLAT010000158.1, from coordinate 4,148 downwards.
GGGTCATTGAAGGCGCACGCGACTTCGACAACAACGGCACAATGGATGTCTTGCTACGCAATGCCGCTGCGGATCAGACAGTGCTCTGGAGCATGGCAGACAAAACCACAATTGATTCAGAGAGCATGATTAGCAATATGCCAGGGGCAGATTCTCAAATCGTCTTCTAGAACAAATTGCAATCCTGACAGAACTACCCTGGAATAAATCCCCTCGCTAATCACGAAGGACGAGCAAGCGTCTGCAGAATGATATCTGTAGACGCTTTTCTGTTTTGACATTTAAGTTTTCAGCGGGGAATTTGACCTAAAGAGCAGGAAAAATAAAAGACTGCTTCCCATCAAACAACTCACTTGAATCGCACTCAATCCTCCAAGGAAATGAGGGTCAGGCTTCAGAAAATCAATAACGAAGCGAAATCCTAAATATCCCAGAAAATACAGCTTAAACAATTGCCCAGATAGCAGCCCCTGCTGCACTAGCCTTCTTAGCAGCCAAGCAAACAGTCCTAGAAAAACAATTTCATAAAGCTGAGTGGGATGACGCATCACGCCATCTCCAAAATCGATGCCCCAGGGCAAAGATGTTGCAACGCCGTAGGTTTTGTCTTCCAAGCCTGTCAGGAAGCAGCCCACACGGCCAATGGCGGTGCCCACTAGTAAGGGAAAAATAAAGCGATCGCCCGTCGAAACCTTAATCCCCACAAGCTTCTTCACCAGCTCCACCATCGCCCAGCCCCCCAGCATGGCTCCAACGATGGTTTTGCCCCGCAGCAGCAATTCCCAGGAGAAGCCCTGCTGCTGAAAGTCTGGCCAATGTTGTAGCAACACCAGGCCCTTAGCGCCAATCAAGGCTCCAAACAAAGCCCCTGTGTAAACCAGCAGTCGCTGAGCTGGGTTGACGGTGTCATTCGTGCCACGATAGCGGCCTAAGCGACGGGCAATCGTGAAGCTAGCACCGAAGGCGATCGCCTCTAGCACTGGATGGGGATGCAACTGCAATGGACCCAGGGACAAATAAACTGGAAAATCCATAACAAGAATGAGTTGAACATCGGCTAGGGACGATCCAGCGATACTAGTTGAGCAGCTTACGTCGTCGTAGCAGCCTGGCCATCACCTGCAGCTTTGGCCTCTTCAGCCAAAATCTGCTCTTTGGAATCTTCCCAGTAGGCACTATAAGTCCATTCGATAAAGTTTCCCTTATCCTCTCCTTTCCAACGATAGATAGGGAGATTAATGTTGACGCCGATTTCCTCTAACTTCGCTCCCATGTAGTACTCGACTTGACGCTTGGCCATAGCAGTGAGGCCACCTTTCGATTGAGACTTGGGCACTTTGCGAGAAAGGTGGGCTTGGGTATGTTTGGCCATGATGGACGATGAACAGAGATGAATTAAATTGCTAGCTTCAGGATGACATCATTACCCTTATTTAGGGAGGGTCGCCGCCTGGATTTATTCCAGAGTGGGTAAGTGAAGTACAAGCAACGGAATCGTGGCTGCTCCATCGCTCAGCTTCGCCAGCAGCAAGCCAGCTAAATTCAGTCCCATCAAGATCGTCAGACCACAACCCAACAATCCCACCGCCTCCTGCCAAGGAAACCGTTATCCTTAAAAGGCGCCCTCTGGCACTCGCGATATCTTTTAAGCCTTTCTGAGCCCCATGTCTCAATCCTCATCCTCAACTGGCCCGAAGATTGGCCCTCAAATTTGTATTTTGGGCGGTGGATTCGGCGGCTTGTACACAGCCCTACGCCTGAGCCAGTTGCCCTGGGACGATGCAGGCAAGCCTGAAATTACCCTGGTGGATCAAAACGATCGCTTTGTCTTCTTGCCACTGTTGTACGAATTGCTCAGCCAGGAGCTAGAAAGCTGGGAGATTGCGCCACCGTTTGAAGAGCTGTTGGCTAATACTGGCGTGCGCTTTATTCAGGGCAAAGCCTCTAATCTCAATTTGGACGCACAGCAGGTTCAGCTTGAAGATGGACAAACCCTGAACTATGACCGCATCGTTCTTGCCGTGGGCGGCGAGACCCGGTTGGATATTGTGCCGGGTGCGCCGGACCATGCCATTCCCTTTAGAACTTTGGATGACGCCTATCGGGTGGAGGAGCGGTTGCGTCAGCTGGAGCAGGAATTAGCTGCTGGAAAGCGGGATCGGGTTAGGGTGGCGATCGCGGGAGGAGGCTACAGCGGGGTTGAGCTAGCCTGTAAGCTAGCCGAGCGTTTGGGCAGTGCGGGGCGCGTTCGCATTGTGGAAATGACGGACCAAATCCTACGCAATTCGCCTGAGTTCAATCGAGAATCTGCCCGCACTGCCTTAGAAAAGCAAGGCGTTTGGCTTGATCTTGAGACGCGCATTGAAGCGATTCGCGATCAAGCAGCGAATGAGGATGAAACCAATCCGTCTGGTCTGGTGATGGACCTGAAATATAAGGAGCAATTAGACAGCATTCCGGTGGACCTGCTGCTCTGGACAGTGGGCACTTCGGTTGTCCCCTTGGTCAAAGATTTACCCTTACCGAAAAACGATCGCCAGCAAATCCTGGTCGATAATACGCTTCAGGTTACGGATCATCCCAATCTTTTTGCCCTGGGCGATCTGGCCTACGGTCTAGATGCGGAGGGTCAAGCTGTGCCGCCCACTGCCCAGGCCGCGTTTCAGCAAGCAGACTATGCAGGCTGGAATGTTTGGGCGTCGCTGCGCAAGAAGCCGCTGTTGCCGTTCCGCTATCAGAACCTGGGTGAAATGATGAGTTTGGGCAGTGATGCGGCGACGTTGACGGGCTTGGGGATTACTTTGAATGGTCCTTTGGCCCATGTGGCTCGGCGGATGATTTATCTGTATCGTATGCCCACTCTGGATCATCAGTTGCGGGTTGGTTTTAACTGGATTACGAAGCCATTGCAAGACTTGCTTAAGGATGTTGCTTAGCCCAGGGTCACGATAGAGGGTTGGCTGGGCATTGAAACGCAGGCCTTGTGAGCATCGCAGGTAGAACTGAGTCGGCAAAAAGGAAAATTTAGATGTCATCCTCAAAGGAAAAGCGTCCAAAGGTCATCTTTGTTGATGCGGTAGGGACGTTGTTTGGTGTGCGTGGTGGGGTGGGTCAGGTTTATAGCAATGTGGCGACAACATTTGGCGTCACGATTGATCCTGAGGAGCTGAATAAGGCTTTTATTGAGAGTTGGCAGGGGGCTCCGCCGATGGCGTTTCCGGATGTGGGGGCGGAGGATTTGCACCGTCGGGAGTTCCAGTGGTGGGGCAATATTGCGTTGCAGACTTTTGGCAAGGTGGGGGCGATGCAGCAGTTTAAGGATTTTCCGGCGTTTTTTGCTTATCTATACGATTATTTTGCGACGGCGGAGCCTTGGTTTCTGTATGACGATACGTTGGCGGCGTTGCAGTTTTGGCGGAGTGAGGGGGTTGAGTTGGGGGTGATTTCGAATTTTGATACGCGGATTCATCCGGTGTTGGAGAGTTTGGGGCTGACGGATTTTTTTAGGTCGGTGACGATTTCAACGGAGGTTGGGGCGGCGAAGCCGAGTCCTCAGGTGTTTTTGAAGGCGTTGGAGAAGCATGGCTGTTCGGCTCGGGAGGCTTGGCATGTGGGGGATAGTTTGAAGGAGGATTATGAGGGGGCGCGGGGGGTTGGGATGCATGGGGTTTTGATTCAGCGTTAGCTGTTCCGATACCGTTGTTGCTTTACCAGGCAAGTCTTAATACCTAATCCGCTTCAGTGACACCCGATTCACATTAGTTGAACCGTAGGAGCGAAGCGCTGTTCGCCCGCAGAGGGTTTCGGGGAGCAGCTATTAGGATTTGGTATGAGACAGGCTGAGCGGTAACTTTGGCACTGTCCAGCTAAAGAATAAAGCTCTTTCGAATTGCGAAATTCAGTTTGTAAACCCAACAGGTGGCCCGGTGATTTCCATGGATGGAAAAACGTTCAAAGGCTTCTATGGCCGAAGCAAGCAACAATTTGTCCTTCTCTCAGCTTAAATCGTCAGGAATTTTCAACAGTTCTCTTGTGTTTAATTTAGTGTCTTGCGAAGCAAACTTCTGGAGGAGTCGCTTTCACCCTCCCAGTTCACAAACGGGCGGCTTAACAGTTCCTCTGATTTTTCCTCACTCAATGGGAAAACT
>CALLAT010000157.1 GCA_938002085.1 uncultured Pseudanabaenaceae cyanobacterium | reverse complement strand
GAGGGTTTGGTCAAAGGCGGTCATGGCCGGTTGGATGGGCAAGGTCTCGGTGCGGATGCCGATGTTTTTGGCTAGGTCTACGGCGTCGCTGATGGAGTGGTCGGAGCTGTAGGGGGAGGGCATGAGGATGCCGAGGACGTTGTCGGGGCCGAGGGCGGCGGCGGCGATCGCAGCCACAACAGCCGAATCAATCCCGCCACTCAAACCCAACACCGCTTTGCTAAATCCGCACTTGCTCGCGTAATCCCGGACCCCCAGCACCAGTGCTGCCCACAGCGAAGCTTCCTCGCTGGGAGCCTCGCAGATTGGCCCCGACTGAAGGTCGCGGATAATCGGGTGAAATTCAGTGACCAGCAGGTCCGTGGCAAAGCTCTCGCTGCGGGCGATGACCTCGCCGTTGCGGTTAACGCCAAAGCTGCCGCCATCAAACACCAGGTCATCATTGCCCCCCACTTGGTTCACATAAAGGATGGGCTGCTGGTGGCGCTGGGCGATGTGGCTGAGCATTTTCTCCCGCAGGGCCTGCTTGCCCATGCTGTAAGGAGAAGCGGAGAGGTTGACGATCAGGTCTACGTTTTGGGCGGCGAGGTCGGCGATGGGATTGGCTTCGTAGCTGCGCTTGCCCCAGAAGTCCTCATCATTCCAAAGGTCTTCGCAGATGGTGACGCCGATGCGCAGGCTGGGAGCTGGTCGGTCTCGACCGACGCCACCAAAGACTACATCCATGGCTGCTGCGGGGAGTGCTTCGTCGGGGACGGGGCTGCTGCCTAAGGTTGCGATCGCGGGGGTTAATGTGTGAGCAGCTTCCACCGGAATGACAAAGCTGTTGCTCTCCTGGCCGGACTCAAAGTAGCGGTCTTCGTCAAAAACGTCGTAGGTGGGCAATAGGCGCTTGTGGAAAATTTGCTGGACTTGGCCGTTGCTGACCAGGGCCATGGCATTGAACAGTGGCTTTTTGCCCTGTTGGTTGGCCTCGGGGTTGGCGACGACGGTGCCGATGAGGGTTTGAAGTTGGGTTGGCAAGTCTTGGGCGAGTTGGTTCAGCACTTGCTCCATGCGGGCGATGAACTGGTTTTGCAGCAGCAGGTCGCGGGGCGGGTAGCCGCAGAGGGAGAGTTCTGGCGTGAGGAGGAGGGTGACGCCTTGGTCAGCGGCGGCTTCGGCGGCGGCGAGGATTTGGGCAGCGTTGGCGTCGAGGTTGCCGATGGTGGGGTTGAGCTGGGCTAGGGCAATTTTCATGGCAAATATTTTTAATAGAAATGCAATAAAGTTGGGGCGAGGCGGATGGACTCTTGGGTCTGGCAAGAGGCAAGGCAAACCCACCCTGACTCCCTCCCAGGAGTTAACTCTCAGTTGGTAGTGGCTTTTCTAGAGGTTGTCTAAGATCTTTTTTAGGGGGCGTATCCTTGGTCGTTACACAAATACCAGGGCCTTGTCTTTGAGAGGGGCAAACGCTTCGGCATCAAACTTGTAGAGACTGGCTGGACGTCCTGCTCCTCGGGAAACCTTTACGCCGGTATCGGCCAAGAAACCTAGCTTTAATAACCGGGTGCGGAAGTTGGAATAGTCTGCAAAGCCTTCCCCGAGAACGGTTTGGTATAGCTGATACAACTCATTGAGCGTAAAGACCTCCGGCAGCACATCGAAGGCGATGGGGCTGTACTCCAGTTTGTTACGCAACCGCTTATAGCCGTATTGCAAAATGTCGCTGTGGTCGAAGGCTAGTTTGGGCACTTGGTCCATGGGGTACCAAGCGATGCCGCTGACGCCATCGGCAATTAGCGCGGCTTCTTCGTATTGCACCAGGGCGAAGTAGCTGACTGAGAGGTAGCGCACACCAAAGCTGTCTGCGGCTTCGCGGGGGTCGCGGAAGGGGCCGCCAAAGCTGTAGAGCTGTTCGAGATAGAGGTGCTTGACGCGGATTTTTTCGGACAGCACGCGGTAGGCCGACTGCTCCAAGGATTCCCCCTGGCGTACTAGGGTGCCCGGTAGGCTCCATTGGTCCTGATAGGGCGCTTCGTTGCGCCGAATCAGCAGGGCCAGCAGGCGGTTCTGAACCAGATCGACGGAGAAGATTACGTTGTCGACGCCCACCTTAAAGTCGGCCAGCGCAGGCATTGCTTTGCTTGGGGAGGTGCTGCTGGATTGGGGAGAGCTGGTTTTGGCCATGGGTCTTGGGTGTCTGGACGGGCGGATTGTCTGGACTGGTTGCTAGGGGCGTTGCGGTGAAGCGCTTGGGGGCGATCGCCTCAGACCGGCACCGCAGTGGCTGATTCTGGAGGGGCATGACTTGGGGATGGTTCGCAGGGGGGTAGCTGGCGAATCCTGCGTTTATCACAGTCGTAGAGATCAGTCCGGCTAATGTAGGCCTCGACCGCAGGTGAGAGAATGTTGTCTAGGCCGCGATCGCGGTAAGCCGTGGAGGACACATCTAGGCCTTCCATCTCGGCAACGGTGACCCTAGCCCCCATTTGCTTGAGTGGCATCAGAGAGTTTGGGCTCAACGGTGTACCTGGGCGAGGCACAACCAGGAGTTTGGCTTGGTCGAGCAAATCTTGAGATTGATACCAGCTGGGAAGCTGGGCCACGAGGTCGGAGCCAATGACCAAGGTCAGCTCTGCTTCGGGCCAAAGCTCATGGGCGCGGGCCACGGTCATGATGGAGCGACGATAGCTGAGCTCTGGCAAGAAGCTGATGTTGTTGCGTTTTAGCTCGTCGACCAGGGCTTGCAGCATGGCGTTGCGGTGATCGAGGGAGGCGTGGTGTTGCTTGAAGGGATTATCTGCGGCCCAGACTCCGACTCGGTCGTAATGCTTGGCAAGCCAGGTGAGAATTTTGCTGTGGCCGCGAGTTGGTGGGTCGGCGCTGGTGCCAAAGAGTGCGATGTTCATGATGCTAGCTGAGATATTTTAGGGTCGCTTGAGCTGGGAAAATAAGACTGTCAAAGCCGAGGGGAACTGTGGGTTTGGGGCCACTCACTCACCCATTCGCTCACTGAGACAGGTCATAACGGCAATTAGGCTGCTACTGCCGTTGTTTTACGGGTTCGCTCCGTTAGCGCCAGTAATCTGGGCGATAGCGTGAGGGGGGAAGGGGAAGGGGTTTGAATGTCCCGGAGGCGTGGAGAAAGGGCGGCGACGGATTGGGCGCTACGCAGGGCGATCGCATCCATCGTCTCCGTTGACCTTAGTCGTTTGCCGTCCTGCATCACAGGCTGGAGTAGCGCCTGGGCACCGGAGACTTCTTCGCTCGCTAAGCCCAAGACATCCTCAAATCCATTGGCAGTGAGCTGACGGAAGATCTGTTTCTTTCCAGGGTAAGTAATCTTGCCCTTAGCCTCTTTCATAACCGGAATTCCGTCGATATCCACCAGTTTATAGACTCCATTGACCGGAGCCCCGGTGACCAGGCGAGTCCCTAGGCCATAGCCATCTAAACGAGCGCCTTCCTCCTTGAGGCGAGCAATTTCGAATTCATCCAGGTCGCCACTGGCGAAGATCTTGGTGTTGGGCAAGTGCCGGTGTACGGCTTGGGACAGCTCAACTAAATCTCCTGAATCCAATCGCACTGCGGGAATTTCTTGACCCGATGCTGCCAGTCGCTTGGCTGCCTCCACGGAGTCATAGGTATCAATCAGCAAAGCTGACCCCGGAAAGTACTGGTGGAAGGCCTGAAATGCTTCGTCTTCAGTGCCTTTGAGGGCGCTGAGAGCCATGACCAAGGAGTGAGCCATGGTGCCACTGGGCTTTTGACCCAGCTTGAGAGCAGCGGCGACATTGGATGTGGCATCCAATCCTCCGGCCAAGGCAGCGCGGGCGGCCCAAATGGCTCCCTGGGGGCTAAAGGCGCGACGGCTGCCAAACTCCAGGAGCTGCGCGTCAGGACCGGCCACATTGCGCAGGCGGGCGGCACGGGTCGCAATCAGGGTTTGGTAATTGAGAGTGTTGAGCAGATAGGTCTCGACCAACTGGGCCTGCCAGAGGGGCGCTTCCACCCGCAACATGGGCTCATTGGCGAAGATGGCAGTGCCCTCAGCCACGGCCCAAACATTGCCCGTGAATTTGGCACCTGCCAGCAAATTCCAAAAGGTTTCTGGTGCATGGGCAAAAATGCCGGTGTCCTGGAGGGCGGCGATTTGCTCAGCACTGAAGCGGAAGGATTCTAGGTAAGCCAGGGCCTGCTCTAGACCCATGGCGATGAGGTAGCTGTACCGGGAGGGCAACCGCCTCGTGAAAAGCTCGAAACTGGCAGGACGTTGATCTAACCCTTCTCCGACATAGCAGGCAGACATGGTGAGCTGGTAGAGGTCGGTTAACAAGCTGGCATCGGCGGGAGCCAGGCTTAAAGTATTGGCGTCATACATGGCAGGAAGTCTCAATCGTGGGTGGTGCTGCTGTATTCAGTGACCGCAGCTTCCACATGGCTTTTAGTGGCAAATGCTTGGGGAGCCGCAGGCGGTGGCCCAGGAAACGGTTTGAGTTGTCCGGGGCGGGTGCCTTGATGGGGGATGTGCAATGGCTTGATTTAGTTATATTGAAAATCACCATAAAAGGCAAGGGTGGATTTCAATTCTCTGCAAGAATTAGGCCGTTCTAGCACTGGGAATCTTCTCTGGGAGTGACTTCGGGGTGGATGCTTTGATTTTCTGGGCGATCGCTTCTCAACCGTCTCTGTGGGCCTATAGGGCTTAAACGATGCTTTGGGAAGCTCTGTTTAAGCTTCAATGTTGAGGAGACTGATCTTGCGGGCTTCATTTGGATGACTTTCTGTTGCCAATTCATGACATTGCCGGGCCATAGAGAGCTAATGGAGCAACGGCTTTGGGGTGGCCGCGCTATCGTAGGAGCGATCGCAGGTGTGGTTTGGAACTCAATGAATTTCCAAGTGAGGAAATTATGGTTAGAAAAACTTTTATTCTCGATGCTGCGCCTTCCTGGGTCGCCCCTGTTCCGGCTCCGTCTAGCCGTTGTCAAAGGCGGCTGCGTTCCGCTTGGAAGCTGCGTTGGGGCCAGGCTTTATTTGGGCTCGCTTTGGGCGTTGTCGGCAGTGCCAGCGGTCGTCCTGCCCTCTCCGCAGAGCGGGTTTCCATTAGCCTGGGCATCTTGGGAGATTCCTTCCAGGTGTCTTCTTTGGAGACCTTTGCCCAGACCGGCAAGATTGAGCCCGACCTGCGAGACTATTTTCGATTATTGGATGACGAACAAGAGGCTCAATTCCGCGAGGCGCTGAATACCTCTGCTGATGTCTCGGTCGTGGCCGTTGCGCAGTTTCTCTATTCACCCCAGGGAGAAATCCTGCTCCAGCGCTTGGGCCAGGTGATTCAGTCCGAGGCTCGCCAGCCTGGCTTTTTTGCCATTCGGGCAGCGCTGATTCTAGCGGCGGCGGAGCCTGGCGGTTTGACACCGCTGAATGTGGTGCGCAAGTTCCCCACAACAGGCGTGCGCATTAGCCTGGGACGGGGCTGGGAGATTGCCCAGGAATTAAACGATTTGGTGCGAAAAACGAAGTCTGCGGTGGCAAAAGTCAAGGCCCAGTCTGAGGCAGAACTAGCGGATGAGACCCAACAAGGGATTGCCGCGATCGCGGCTACGTTACCCAGCTTGACCCAGCCGGGACCGCTGGGCTGGGATCGAAATGTGTTGGTGTTGAGCGATGAAGGGCGCGATCGCGACCTGCCTGTCGATCTCTATGTGCCCGTTGCCCTAGACACGGCGGCGATGCCTTGGCCCACGGTGGTCATCTCCCACGGCCTCAAATCAGACCGTACCTCTTTTGCCTACTTGGCTGAACATTTGGCCTCCCATGGCTTTGCAGTAATTGTGCCGGAGCATCCTGGCAGCAATACTGAGCAATTTGAAGCCCTGCTTGCTGGCCGTGCCAATGAAATCTCAGATCCCAAGGCCTTCGTTGATCGCCCCCTGGACATCAGCTTTGTGCTGGACTCCCTGGAGGAGGACGAGCAATTTTCGTCGCAGCTCAATTTGGCCCAGGTGGGCATGGTGGGGCAGTCCTTTGGAGGCTACACCGCTTTGGTCTTAGGAGGGGCTCAGCTCAACCCGGCCCAGCTAGAGGAGAGCTGTGGAGATTTGGATGAGAGTTGGAATGTCTCCCTTGCATTGCAATGCCGTGCCTTGACTGTGCCCTTGCCTAACAGCGGCCTGCAAGATCAACGCATTGGCAATATTGTTGTGCTGAACCCGTTTACGAGCGCTGTGTTTGGGCGAGAGGGATTGGCCAGTTTAGCTGTTCCCACTCTGGTCGTGAGTGGAGAACTAGATACCATCGCTCCGGCTGTGTTGGAGCAAATTCGTCCCTTCCGCTGGATTCAAGGTGAAGGGCGAAATTTGGCGTTAATGCTCGGTGGCACTCACTTTTCCACGATTGCTGAAAATCCTGATGAGGCTGACTTCCCTTTACCAGAATCCGTGGTAGGTCGAGACTTGGCGACGGCACAAAACCACGTTAAGGCACTGAGTCTGGCCTCCTTTGAGACCTATTTGACGGGACGTTTCTCTGAACAACCTTATTTGTCGAGTAGCTATGTAAAATCTCTAGAACAAGGGCGTCTAGGGCTTGAGCTCATTCAGCGGCTTCCATAATCATGTGGTGATTTTCTGGCGTCATGCTGTAAAAGCATTCGTCTTTTGGGAGACGAGTAAAACGAAGTCTGTCTCGATAGGGAGGATTTTGAGCCTTCGCAAGGCGAGATTTATGGCTCACCCCTCCCTCAATTCTTCGGGGTCTAATTAATTTGCAAGCAGAGTAAACTTTTGTTCGAATCTCGTTTCTGTATAAAAACTGGGCACCTATTGCTCCCTCTTTAGTCATTTAATTAGTTTGTTGCTCTGTTTCTTGAGTCCTGTTCGTTTTCATGGGGAATGACTCCACCTTTAGCCCCCATTAGTCCATTCCGTTTTCGATAGTTTCATGACCCCAACTTCTGATTCCATCCTGGCTAGCCAGGTGTCCCGTCGCAACGTTCTCAAACTGTTGGGGGTCGGTACTGTCGGAACGGGCCTAGGCTATTCCCGCTTTAAGAAGCCCGAGCCCAATGTCTATGGCAAAGACAGGTTAGATTTACCGTTTTACGCCAGTGAGAAAAAGACGGTGGCGATCGTGGGAGGCGGTCTGGCTGGCCTAGCGGCTTCCTATGAGCTGAGTCGTCGTGGCTTTGAGGTGACCCTGCTGGAGAAGTCACCTCAGTTGGGCGGCAAGATTGCGAGCTGGGACATCAAGGTCAATGGCGAAGACATGCGCATGGAGCATGGCTTCCATGGCTTTTTCCCCCAGTACTACAACCTGTGGAGCCTGGTGGATGAGCTGGAGGCCAAGGATAACTTTGCTGCCCTGCCGACTTATGCGGTGGTTTACAAGGAGGACTATGGGCCTGAGATCTTTAAGCCAAGTAGCTCCGCCTTTCCCTGGAATATTGTTGACTTAGCTTTTTCCAGTCCCAACTGCCTTAACTGGGGCCTGAACTTGGTCAAGCCAGAGCATTGGGAAGTGTTTAAGGAGATCACAGCTTTTCATCCCCAGCGCAGCTATGAGCGTTTGGACAATATTGCGGTGACAGATTGGGTCCATGGGGAGATTCCCAAGGGTCTCTACGACCTCTATTTCTTGCCCTTTGGTAAGTCCAGCTTGAATTCGCCGGATGTGCTGAGTACCGGGGAGCTGATGCAGTTCTTCCATTTCTATTTCTTTGGTAATCCTGAGGGATTGGCCTTCCGGGGCACTCGTATGGACATGGGCCGCAGCCTGGTGGACCCGGTGGCGAATACTGTGCGTAAGTTCAATGGTCAGGTGATCACGGATGTGACCGTGACGGGCATTGATTGGGCTGATGGCGAGATTGCTCAGTTGCGTTACCAAGAAGGAGCGAGTGGTAAGACGGCTCCGTTTTGGGTGGAGACGAATGCAAGCCTGGGCGAGGGCTTTTATGGTGCGGGGGATGATGTATATGCACTATTGGCTGGGGATGTTGAAGCAGTTTCACTGACCTGTACGCACCAGGGCTGTACGGTGGCCAAGATTGATAATGGGGTTGATGGGGATGGCTTTTTGTGTCCCTGTCATGGCGCAGTGTTTGGAGAGGGGGGCGATCGCCAAGCAGGTCCGGCCCAGCGCAATCTAGATCGCTTTGAGGTGTTAGCGAGGGATGGCGATCGCATCCGGCTAGCAGCCATCAACACCGACGGAACTGCGGTCGCTGAATCTGTTTTAGAAGCGGATTACTATGTCTTCGCGGCAGACGTCGTCGGCATGCGTAACCTATTTGCCTTGTCCGAAGGGGACCACCATCCCGAGACTTTGCAGCAGGTGTCTGAACTTGCCACGGCTGATCCCTTTGCCGTAACGCGCTTCTGGCTCGATCGCGATTTTGACTGGGAGTACAGCAACTTCACTTCGCTGTCGGGCTATAAGCTGACGGACAGTATTACCCTCTATCACCGCATTCAAGATGATTATCGCGACTGGGCGGAACGTCATGGCGGCAGTGTGGTGGAGCTCCATTCCTATTGCTATAAGGAAAAGGCGTTTCCGACTCAGAAGGATGTGCTGGATACCTTTGAGTCAGAGCTGTTTGAGATTGTGCCGGCGCTGAAAGGGGCGAAGATTCTCCATCGTGAACTGGTGAATCAAAAGAATTTCTCGGGCTTTCCGCCGGGGAGTCATCCCAATCGACCTGAGACGGCGACGGCGGTGCCGAATCTGATTTTTGCGGGGGATTGGGTGAAGATGCCGTTTCCTTGTGGCTTGATGGAGCGGGCAGTGAGTAGCGGGTTGCTGGCGGCGAATTCCATTATTGAGCGGGAGGGTTTACAGCGGCGGCCTTTGCTGACGGTTAATCCGGCGGGGGTTTTGTCGCCTGTGCTGTCGGCGTAGGTATGGGCTGAATGTTTGGATCTGGTCTACAAAGGATCGTGACTGTAGGGGCTGGGTTTCCCTGTCCCTCACTCGGTTTAGGCCAGGCTGGGTCGGAAGACCCGACCCCTACCGTCAATTGGGTTTGATTTATTTTCGCGATCGCTCGTTGTTTATGTTTTGGATTCCATGACTGCTGCATCTGAAATCATGACTAATGCCACTGGGGTTGTGAGCGAAGATGGACTCGCTGCGGTTGCACCACGGCAGGGTCGTAAGGATGTGCGCAGTCTGCCGCCGAATCTGAATCATTGGTATGCCCTGGCGCAGAGTAGTGCTGTGGCAGATGAGCCCTTGGCGGTGGAAATTTGGGGGGAGGCGATTGCCCTCTACCGCGATGCCGATGGCGAAGTCCACGCCCTGGAAGACCGCTGCCCTCACCGCCAGGTCAAGCTCAGCCACGGAGCCGTGGTGGGGCAAAACTTGGAATGCTCCTACCACGCCTGGCAATTTGATGCCCAAGGCCGCTGCGCTGAAGTGCCCTACCTGGAGCCCAATCAAAAGCTTCCCAACTGCAAGATTCGCAGTTACCCCGTTCGCGAGCAAGATGGTTTTATCTGGGTCTGGCCGGGGGATATTGCTCTACTTGATTCCAATGACGAGACAGGTGTAGAGACAACTAATCCTGCGCCTTTGGCCATTCCTGAGTGGAACCATCTCAACTACATTGCCACCGTCTCAACGATTGACTGCGAAGCCCATTTCTCGTTCCTGATTGAGAACCTGATGGACATGTACCACGGTCATCTCCATCGGGGCTTTCAGGCCTGGGCCTCTGCAGCTTTGGAGACCCTGGAGGAGACCCCCGAAAAAGTGGACGCTCTTTACACCGCCGAGAGCTACTACAAGATCGATAAAATCTGGTCCATCTCCCAGCTCTTCTTTCCGGCCCTACGTAAGCTTCACCCTGAACCCCTGCGAGTGACCTATGACTATCCCAACTGGACTTCTTCTCTGGGCGACGACTTTCGAATTCTTTGTTTATTCGTTCCCATAAGCCCCACCCACACGAAGGCCCATCTGATTCACTTCGTCTCCCTCAACGCCTTCTGGCGATTGCATAAGCTGCCGGTGAAATTCCGTCGCTTTGTTAAAGAATCCCTGTTTGGGGCAGCTCAAAAAATGCTGGATGGTCTCGTGCGTGAGGATGTTGTCATGCTAGAAGAGGAGCAAGCGGCGTATCTTGCCCAGCCCGATCGCCGCGCCTATGAACTCAACCGGGCCTGTCTGGCAGTGCAACGGCTGATTATTGCCCAGGCTGGAGTGGCATCAAACTCCCCTAGGAAGAGCTAAGCATGGCAACTGATCGTGAATTCCTAGGACGAGTTGACGACCTTATTTCTTGGTTTGGGAACGATAGGACAGAATCAATATCTCGTTGCTGAAGTTTGGGATGCTTGCGGTTAGGGAATTTGCTGGGCGAATGCTGAGGCAAACCTCGTTTAGACAAGCTCGTGAAATAGGCCATACTCCCTATAGATACGGCATTTTGCCTTTATCCAAACTTCAAGGGTTTCTCTACATAATTTGTTAAGGTTTTGTCAGAGATAAACCCCTGTATCGAGCTATCGATAGCAACGGGACAACTGCACCAGCTTAGCTGGATGACTCAAGAGAGAGATTAAAGGATATTTCTATGTCTAATCCCCAGGATCGCCGCCCCATGAGCCCTCCGGCTGGCCGTCCCGCTGTTCCACCTCCTCCTGGGGGAGACCGCACTGTTTCTTCTATGGCCCCCCCAGCAGGGGCACCTCCTGCAGCAGGAGCACCTGACCAAACTCGTCAGCTGTCCACCCCTCGCGTTGCGCCTCCTCCAGCGGCCCAATCCCGTGCAGCGGCAGCTCAACGCCCTCCAGCGGCTCAGCGTCCTCCTGTGGCTCCTCCGCCAGCTCCTCGTGCTGCCCAGGGTGGACACCGCCCTGTGGCTCCTCCGCCAGCAGCGATGCCAGCTCAGGTTGCTCAGAAGCGGGGCAAGCGCCAGTTGCCCCCTGGTCAGCCCACCATGGCTCAAATTGTTCGCGATGCCTTCGATAAGGGCATGTCTGATATTCACGCGGGTGTGGGTGAATTGCCCCGCTTCCGCGATCGCGGCCAAATCCTCCCCACTCAATATCCTGAGACGGATAAAGAGACTTTCATGTGCTGGTTGGAGGAGATTATGACGCCTGCGGAAATCGCAGGATTTGAAGAAAAACTCGATTTTGACGGGGCAACCCAGTACGAATTTGCCCGCGTTCGTATCAACGTTTTTGACACGCTCCATGGCTATGCCCTGGTCATGCGTTTGATTCCGCTGAAAATCATGACCATGGAGCAGCTCAACCTGCCCATGGTGTTCCGGGATGTTTGCCACTATCACAAGGGCTTGATTCTGGTGACGGGTCCTACGGGCTCCGGTAAGTCCACAACCATGGCGGCCATGGTGGACTACATCAATAAGGAGATGCCTAAAAACATCATCACCATTGAGGACCCGATTGAATTTGTTCACAAGAGCCAGCGATCGCTAATCAAGCAGCGAGAAGTGGGCATCAACACCCGCAAATTCGATAACGCCCTCAAGGCTTCTTTGCGAGAAGATCCCGATATCATTCTCATTGGTGAGATGCGGGACCGTGAAACGGTTAATACGGCCCTAAAAGCGGCCCAAACCGGTCACTTGGTCATGGGAACCCTGCACACTAACAGTGCGGTGAAAACCATTGAGCGTGTGCTCAGTCTTTATGAGCCTGCGGAGCAAGAGAGCATCCGCATGTCCTTCGCAGAAACCTTGGTGGGCATTATTGCCCAGGGCCTCTGCCGCACCACCGATGGTAAGCGGGCTGCGTTCCACGAAATCATGATCAACACCGATGCCATTCGTGACTACATCCGTCGCGATGAAATCGATGAGATTGAGGAAATTGTGCCTCGCTGTACCTTTGACGGCATGTGCAGCATGAACCAGTCGCTGTACAAGCTCTACGAAGAGGGCCGCATTACTGAGGAGACGGCGTTGGAATGCTCGCCTAAGCCCAACGAGATGGCGCAGATTTTGCGCGGTCGCGTGTAGGTCTTACGGTTTCTATTCTTTTCTCTTTCTTGGCTCAGCGGTTTTACCGCTGGGCTTTCTTGTTTCTAGCTGTCTCTAGCTTCCAGGCTTCTCTGGACCTGGGAGCAGGCTGTCTGAGGCTGTTGCCTCCTGCTTTAAGAGGCAAGTCGGCAAGCGGCAAATCCGTCAGGGGCCAGCCCCCGACACCCCCGCCGTAGGGGACGACGGCTTCCCCTGACGGGTCACCCCTCCCATGCAGGCTGGGTTACTGAGTTTGAAGGGAGAGGAACGGTTGATTTGAGGTTTATCTGGCGTTGTTGTGGGGTGAGGCGGGGCCAGATTTGGATCCAGTCTTTTTTGTGCCCTTGGAGGAGAGTGAAACCCAGAACCTCGTCTGCGAAGCAGCACACCCAGCAAGCCAACTAACCCCAGACTTCGCTGCCCACCTGCCACCCAAAAGTCCGCCCCACAGGCTAACTTCCACTCCGACACCGCTGTAGGAGGGGTGATCCCTTAGGGGACGCTTCGTCCCATAGGGCGGGAGTTTGAGGGCTGGCCCTCATGGATTGCGTTTTGCCTCTTCAAGCTCAACCTCGCCAAAACCTGGCATCAGACTCATGATTATTTTCTATACTGGGTCAGATAAATAGGGTTAGAGGACAGAGGCGGCGCATGCAAATTCAGGAGCAGAAACAGGGAATTGCTAGCGAGGCACTAACCCAAGCAATCAAAAACTGCCAAAACTACCTCCTCTCCCAGCAAAAGCCCGACGGCCACTGGATCGCTCAACTCGAATCCAACGTCACGATGGCTGCCGAAGTCGTCCTCCTCCACAAAGCCTGGGGCAGCGACAAAACCCGCCCCCTCGCAAAAGTCGTCCCCTACATCCTCGAAAAGCAAATCGCCAACGGCGGCTGGGAACTCTACTACGGCGACGGCGGCGACCTCAGCACCTCCGTCGAAGCCTACATGGGCCTGCGCCTGCTCGGCATGCCCGCCACCGACCCCGCCATGCAAAAGGCCAAGGCCTTCATCCTAGGCAAAGGCGGCATCAGCAAAACCCGCGTCTTCACCAAATTTCACCTTGCTCTCATCGGCTGCTACGACTGGCGCGGCATCCCCTCCATTCCGCCCTGGGTCATGCTGCTGCCCGACTCCTGGCCCATCTACGAAATGTCCAGCTGGGCACGGGGCAGCACCGTGCCGCTGCTGATTGTCTTTGATAAGAAGCCAGTCTTTGCCCTGGAAAATCCCATCACCCTGGATGAGCTGTACTGTGAAGGCAAGCCAGTAACCACACCCCTGCCCAGCAGCAACGACTGGTCCGATATTTTCCTCCACTTGGACAACCTGTTTAAAGCGGCAGAGGATAACAACTTAGTGCCGTTCCGTCAGGAAGGCTTGAAGGCGGCAGAGGAATGGGTGCTGGAACGCCAGGAAGCAACGGGAGATTGGGGTGGCATTATCCCGGCGATGCTGAATTCGATGTTGGCCTTGAAGGCATTGGATTATGACTTGAATGATCCGATTGTGCAGCGGGGATTGGGGGCGATCGATAACTTCGGCCTGGAAGACGCCGAAACCTATCGAATGCAGGCCTGTGTCTCGCCCATTTGGGATACGGCTTGGGTGATTCGCGCCTTGGTTGAGTCAGGCTTTGCGCCAGACCATGAGGCCATTACCCAGGGCTCTAAATGGTTGCTGGACAAACAAATCTTTGACTACGGCGACTGGCATGTAAAAAATCGCCAGGGGGCTCCGGGGGCCTGGGCATTTGAATATGACAATCGCTTTTACCCCGACCTCGATGACACCGCCGTAGTGGTGATGACGCTCAACCAGGTCAGCCTGGCAGGGGGGCAGATGCCGAATGACGTGACCAAGCTGGCGGCGATGCAGCGTGCGGCCAACTGGTGTGCCTCAATGCAGTGCAAAGCCGGGGGCTGGGCCGCGTTTGATATCGACAATGATCAGGACTGGCTTAACAAGATTCCCTACGGCGATCTCAAGGCCATGATCGACCCCAATACGGCGGACGTGACCTCCCGCGTATTGGAGATGGTGGGTGAAACGCCCGTGACCATGGATCAGCAGCGGATTCGTCGGGGCTTGGACTATTTGCTCCAAGAGCAGGAAGCCGATGGCAGTTGGTTTGGCCGTTGGGGAGTGAACTACATCTACGGCACCAGCGGAGCATTATCAGCTCTGGCATTGGTAGAACCCGAGAAGCATCGCAGCAGCTTAGAGCGCGGTGCCCAGTGGCTGCTGGGTTGCCAGAATGCGGATGGCGGCTGGGGCGAGACCTGCGAAAGCTATAAGGATGCCAGCCTCAAAGGCCAGGGCGACAGCACAGCGAGCCAGACGGCTTGGTCGTTGATTGGATTATTGGCTGCTGGTGAGGGGATGGGGCAGTTTGCCTGGGATGCGATCGAACGCGGCGTGACCTATTTGCTGGGCACGCAGAAGACTGATGGCACTTGGGATGAGGAGTATTTCACGGGGACTGGTTTCCCCTGCCACTTTTACTTGAATTACCACTATTACCGGTTGTATTTCCCACTGTTGGCTTTGGGGCGGTATCAGCGGATGCAAAAGCATTAGTTTGTCAGGCAACTCCGTGAGTCTGATTTGGCGTTTAGGGCTATAGCTTCAGAGAAAACATCTCGCTATCTTGGGAGAAGACTACCACTACTATCCAAGACCACTATGTTTCCTTTCCCATTCTGCAACGGCAACACCTCTCCCCAAGAAGCCTATCGTCAGCATCAAGCGCACAAGCTTGCTTTCATGAAAGCCATGCGTGATGGGCTGGAGACTCGCCTGGCTGCTTTAAATGCCGCGATCGCCTCAATAGAAGGTCAACTTGAGGGTGAGCAGAAATCCTAAATCAAATGGGTCGCCTCTCAACTAAGAGGCGACCCATTTTTCTATGTCCCTTCGTTACCTGTAGCTTTAAGCCGCAGCCTGCTCGGGCTTGTCTGGCAGCGGGATCATACGAATCTCAGAATAGAACGAGCTGTTCTCGAAGCCCGTGCTACCCTGGCGCATCAGACTTGTGCGCAATCTCAGATTGGGAGCTGCAAACCACAACCGCTCCTCGCTATATAGATCTGGTAATTCCGAAGTGAGCGTTACGCTCTCATCGGGATTCATTACATAGCGCCCCAATACTGGCATCTCACCAGGGGCGCTAATGCTGCGCAGCAAGATACCTTCCGATGCATCAACAGAGCTGCCTAGGGCAACTAGATGAGAAGCACCTGCTTTTTTTTGCAAGGTTTCGGCCCATTCAATGCGTAAGCCACCCAGTAACTGAGACTCGTCAAGCTTGCCCGCCCGACAAATACGCAGTAGATCGTCGTCGCTCTTTGTTACAGCACTGATAAACAGATCGGTTTTATCAGACTGGTGCCATTGTCCCTGCTGAGCTAGATGGTAGCTCGTGCGCTGGGAGAACCACTTACCAACGCTCTGTTCAAAGAAATCCAAAATCGTCATGGGTCAGCGTTGCTCATGCATCTGAAGAGACATCGGTCAATTAGGGCTAGTGGTTCGAGCGAAAGAAGCTTGGATCTTGCTCTCTAGGCCTACTGGGAAAGCAATTTCCCTTTGTTAAGCTTCTCATCGCAGGAAACAGAGATCAACCGTTCTAGGGAGATTCAGTCCTTATTTTGAGCGGGTGAATAGGTCGGCTTGAGATTAGCCATCTTCCTGGCGATAGCCAAACTCGCTCAGCAGAGTCCGGGATTGGCGCCAGCTGGGCTGCACTCGCACAAATAGCTCCAAGTGGACGCGCCCGGCAATTAGCTTTTGCATTTGCTGGCGGGCTGCGGTGCCGATGGTTTTGATCATGCTGCCACCTTTGCCTAGCATGATCCCCTTCTGAGAAGGGCGCTCTACATTGATCGTTGCCATGACATGGGTGGCGTTATTGGTTTCGTGGACCTTGTCGATCGCGATCGCCACCGAATGAGGCACTTCTTGGCGAGTGTGGAGCAAAATCTGCTCGCGAATCAGCTCCCCCATAATGAAACGCTCCGGCTGGTCCGTAACCAGGTCTGGCGGGTAATAATAGGGACCGGGATCCAGACGCTCGCTCAACATGTCCAACAGCTCTGCGCAGCCCTCGCCAGTCAAAGCTGAGAACTTTGCGACAGACCAACCCTGCTCCGCGGCCATCGCAGCGTAGCTATCGTCTATGAACTGGGGATTCTCAGGCTGCTCGTCCGCTTTATTAATGCCGAGGATGACCTTAGCTTCGGAGCGGGCCAGGATATCGAAGACGAAGCGATCGCCCCGCCCCGCAACCCCTAAGCCATCCACCAAAAACAGCACCACATCAACAGCATTGATGGCAGCACAGGCATTCTTAACCAGCACCTTACCCAGCTGGTGATGAGGCTTATGGATGCCAGGCGTATCCACAAAAATGAACTGAGCCTGATCTTGGGTCAAAATGCCTTGGAGACGATTGCGAGTGGTTTGGGCTACCGGAGAAGTGATAGCGACCTTTTGACCCACTAACTGATTGAGAAGTGTCGACTTTCCCACATTGGGGCGCCCAATGAGCCCCACAAAACCGGAGCGAAATCCTTCTGGGGGCGTTGGAATGACCGCGAAATCTGACATACCGTATCTGTGGGGTGGGCATGCCTATTCTACCGGCGCAGCTATCCCTACACCGCAAGGATGCAAAATCTAGATGGGTTAGGATTCTGCGAGCCTTCTACAGCAATAGTTTCGCTCGTTAATGGGACTTTCAACTGAGAGTTGATTTCTATAAAGGACCTTCAACTTCCTGCGAGTAAAGACTTTGTGAAACAGAGACTAAATCGAGTCCCAACTCTGAATCCAAGATGGGTAGAGCGATGCACAACACTCTTAAGGTTCTGTTTAGAAAATAAACCCAGGGGTCGCTGGTTTTCCTACGACTGTTTCACATTGCCCTCATTAGTGACTTTCGTCACAAGAATAATCCTTTCAGCGTGGTTCCCTTGAGAAAGCTAGGAAGCATGCAACTACAGCATCTTTCGCCTAAATTCTGAGCACTGTATTTTGTGATGCGGGATTTTGTTGGTTTGAATGGTTAAGAGCCAGTCTTGAAAATAAATTTTGAGTTGGTTTTGTTGTTTGGTCATTCATGGCTCTCTAAACAAGATCTCAGTCCTTGAAATCATTTTTTATACTCCTGTAAGAGTAGAAAATCTTTGCTTTCTGTTAGGTAGAATTTAGCTCTGATTTCAACTCGAAAAACTTATTTTAGATAAATTCATCTAGTCTTGCTTCTCCTTAATTTACGACATTTACTGATTGGCTTGTTGAGCTAATAATTCTAATCTTGAGAAGGTGGTGAAACTTTCTCTGAATATAGAGTTAAGTTCTCAGGTAACGAGCGTTGTGAGCTACTTCACTCGTTGTCCCATAAACGGATAAGTACCTTTCTGGGAGGAAGAGGTTAAGCTATTGGTTTGATTGCTTCAATGGCTCAAGGTTCTTTTCTTCTTGAATACAGCTTTTTCCAGTTGTATACATTACCGTTGCTGATCTCAATGCTTGAAATAGATTGGCTTAATGCAGCCCATTTCTGTTTCATGTTTGAGGTGAGAGTAATCAACTTGATGTTTTGAGAGGTTCTGAGCTGACGATGAGTTTGTGTTTTGGCGCCTTCGATACCAAATTTAAGCCGATGTTCCTATATATTTAGTAGTATATGCTAGGTATATTCATGGAGCCTGCCCGCTCTAGAGCTCTTGTCTCTAGTTCTTGTCAGTTACCATTGATCGTTTAGGTTCTTCGAAGGGGTATCCCTCTATATTTCTGCACCGCTCGCTCCAGTTGAGTCCTGGAGATCGAGCTTGGTCACCTGGTTGAGTTAGGTTGCGTCGCCTTTACCAAGGCAGCTTCCAGGTTTTCGTCATAGGCACTTTGGAAAAAAGCACCATGGGAAAAATTTGCGATATTGTCCAGCAAGCTATGCGAACTGGCTACCTTACGATTTCGGCTGAGGAGCAGCTTCGGCAGTTGCTTCGTGGCAAGTACGATTCGAAGGATTTGAATGCCTTTACCCAGTTGCAGTTGGCTGCGGCTTCTGGAAAAGTTCGGCAGGAGTCCCGGGAGCATCTCTGCGAAATGTCCTCTACTTAAACTGTGGAGTGCTGAGTAGCCATTGCCGATGGCGGTTTTGAGCTGTTGTTGCTCCGGTTCTTCATTTCTATAGCCTGTGTCAATTATGTGTTTTTGGCGGTTGAGGCGACGAAGGCTGCTTTTAGCCTTTTGTTGCGTCTAATAACAACAATCTGTAGATAATGTGAAGTGATGGGGTGAGAATATTCCATTACTTGTTGTGCTTTTGTTGGATATTGCTTTGTTCTGGATACGGTTGAAGAGCAAAGAACGTTTAGTATTTTTTGTTCTTCCTGGGGTGTAGAGTCTGTCGGTGATTATGGAGTTCCTCCATGGCCTGCACCGTTTCCCCTCATTTCGTCTAATGTCCGCGTTAGGTGATGATTGGAAGGAGCGTTGAGGAGATTCTGCTAGTCATGGTGAGCGGGCCTGGTTTTTTTACAACATTTGCTTATTATTTTGGGCTGACTGCCATTTTGGGTTGTGTGGCAGCATCCAGGACTATGGGACTGCCTTACAACCATCCGGCTTCAGTGCAGGCAGGCTTGCTGTTGGGGATATTTGCTGGAGGAGCTGGGGTGTTGTTTAACCGCAGTGTGTCTCTGGAGTTGCTTTTGCCTAGGAAAGCCCGAGAGCGGACCGCATTGCAGCAACAGGTGAACCAGGCTTTGGAACAGCTGTTTTTTGAGGATCTAGATGTGGAGCGAGAGGATAGGGTAAAGGTCTATCAAAGACCGACTGGTGCATGGCTTTCAGGACGATTGTATGTTCAGTGGGATGCTGAGCAGGTGCGAATTGTGGGCAGAGCTAATGTGATGAAGAAGCTAAAGGCCAAGTTGGACTAGGGCGATCGCAATAGGGATACTGGTTGGTTCGGCCAAGGAAAGGAAATTCCCAGAAATAAAATATCCCCAACTCGGCTTGAGAGGTTCCCCAACCTGAACCGAGCTTGTTGGTTGCATTCGGGCCTATGGGTTTGCAAAGGTGTTGATCTGTCCGTTGCCGCTGTATTGGCCTGGTGTGGCATTGGGGACGGAGTATGGAGCCGGGTTGCTGATTGTTGGAGATGGTGTGGGGCTGCTAGGGGCTCCAAATACTTGGCTTTGAGGGCTAGAGGTTGTAGTCGTCGCAGTCGGAGCGTTTCCGTAGGAGGCTTGCTCCGAAATGGCTCCGCTGTTGTAGAGGTTTGTGGATTGAGTCTGTCCCACAGAGCTGACGGACGGGGTTGCTGGCTGGACGGGAAGTACTGGAGAAGTTGGGGTGGGGCTTAAGGGAGCTGTGGGAACGACCAGGTTGGGGTTGAGAATCTGGCTGTAGGCATTGTTGCTACTGTTTTGTGGCGTTAGTCCCTGGGAGCTACCGTAATTCGGTGTCTCGAGGGTTGGGGTGGATATTGGAGTGGTGTAGGTCAGATTTCCGTTGGGCTGGACGTCATTGGAGAGGACGCTAGTCGCTTGGCCAATGGTGGTGGTTGAGGCGTTTATTGAGCTGCTGTTGTCTTCAGCTATTGTGTCGCGACTGCCATTGACAACAGCAGCTGAGCTGTCTGGAGAGGCATTGCGCTCTAGGGCAGCGGCGAGGGGGGTTATGGCTGCGGTGTTGGAGGATTGTGCGCCTCCGACCTGCCCGGAGGAGCGGGGATCAAACCCGACGAAGCCTGAATTACCCGAGGGGGAGGAGGCGTTGTTGGCTTGGTTTTGGGGGGATAGGTCTAGCAAGGGAAGTTGCTGAAAGTTGCCGCCACTGCTCGCTGCTGAGATCGCTGGCTTGCGGTTTTCTAAATCGGCGATCGCGTCAGGTGCATCTAGGTTCGTCGTCTGGGTGTCATTCAATCGACCGCTGACGGAGTCAATGGTTTGGCTCTTGTCCAGGTCTTTGAGAAGGACCGAGAGATCGTCGATCTCTGCGGCTCTAGCCCGTTCTTCTGGGGTGAGGGTGTCGTTGTCGTCCAGGTTGACGATGGCATCGCGATCGCCGCTGCTTAGGACTTCGTCGGGTTGGCGAAATAAGCTGAATAGGGCAAAGAGCGATAGCCCAAACAGACCCGCTGAAGCCCAAAACACGGGCTTGGTCAGGGGACGAAGCTGGGCTTTGAGGTATCGATTAGAACCAGAGCTGGGCTTGGACATGACACCTGGGTCGAAGACTAAAAGAAAGGCGAAGGCGCTCAGGATTGGCTGAGTCAGCCACAGACTAACGTTTCAATCTGCATGGGGAATCCGCAGGAGTCCGGAAATCTTCTGAGAGGATGTTTGAAAAGTGCCATTTGCAATAGCAGATATACCAGTGGCAGTATCTCTGTCCTGGAGCTTCTATGGCTGCTTAATTCATGACCAAATTGGGCGATGAGTTTCATTCCTGCTGCTGAGCTGACTTTCCAAACATCCTCTGAGGGAAGTTGTATGAATCGCTTCTGTTTCAGACTTTCTACGGGGAGTGGAACGGGGGAATCTAGGGCTTTGAGTTGCGGCGATCGCGAAACCATTGTTGGAGCTGCTGACGGGCGGGCTCAGCCAGGATGCCGCTGATGACATTGAGCTTGTGGTGGGCGGCGGGGCTGTGGGGTAAGTTGATCGCGCCACAGATGCCCCCAGCTTTGAGGTCGTCTGCCCCATAGATCAGGCTATGGACGCGCCCCTGGAGAATCGCTCCAGCACACATCATGCAGGGCTCTAGGGTGACGTAGAGGTGGCAGTCTTTGAGGTACCAGCGAGTTTGGGCCTGCCCGGCTCGGCGCAGGGCAACAATTTCCGCATGGGCGGTGGGGTCATGATCTCGTTCGCGGCGGTTTTCACCCTCGGCGAGGCAGTGGCCATCTGGCCCAACGATGATGGCACCCACGGGGACTTCGCCTGCTTGACCGGCGGCTTCTGCCAGCTCCAAGGCTCGGCTCATCCAGCAGTAGTGGGTGAGGTAGATTTCGTTGTCTAGGGCTGGAGGAGGCAGGTCGTAGGGCATGGGCAGCAGGGGCTCGAATGCTTCCCATTGTCTGATCGCAGCTGTCGGATGTGACAGGTTGTCGAATCAGACCGTCCGTTATTTCGCCGTTTGACTTTGCGCCGTTTGACTTTTCGTCGTTTGATTGGCCATTGCCTTTTCCAGCTGCCCAATCACAGTCATGAGCTGTGCAGGTAGCTCGTTGGATTCGGGATAGCGCTGGTGATGGTCCAGGAGTTGTTGAACCTGATGCTGGAGGGTTTGGGCGGTGAGCAGGGCTTCTCGCCCCAGGTCTTGGCCTTGGTGCTGCTGGAATTCTCGTAGGGCTTTGCCTTGGAGAAGGCGCAGTTCGATCGCCGCGACTTGGGCACCCGGAAGGAATTGCATCAATAACAGGATGGGCTGGCCCTGGTAGCGGCGCATGACCCCTCGCTGGATGGGGCGTTGGATTGTGCCGAGGGGCAGTTGAGCCAGTTCCCGCAGGGCTTTTGCCAATCCGCCAAAGGCCCCCAATGAAAATTCCTTCCAGGTGGGCTGGAGAACCCCCGAAGGATTCCAGAACAGTTGGGCCAAGTCGCCATGGTTTTGGGGGCGGCGGCAGCGTTCCATGCGCAGGCGGGTTATATTGCCCTGAAGCATCCGGCCCAGCATGGCTTGGAGGATGAGATTGGGGGGTAAGTGGGCGATCGCAGTCCAGTCTCGCTGGCTCAGTTCGCCATGGGCTAGGTGATCGAGGCTGGCCGGAAGAGCGGGATTTTCGGTCAGGGATGGAATTTCTTCGACGATGTCTCGGGATTGACGCAGGCGAGCCGCTTCAGCCTCTCGGTGCCCTTTGCCTTGGTCTAGGCCTTCAATGAGTGTGGGGGGCTCGCCGATGTCTTCTGGTTTTGCCTGGGCGGATTGAGCCACTTGGGCCATGATTTCGGTTTCATCCAAAATCAGAGTCATGCGCTGACTAATTGTGGGTGAGGGAGCCTGCGGTTGCCGGACGATGGATTCTGCCCTGACCTCGGACTCGGACATTGGCCGGGTTTCCAGATGGCCGGGTTGCTCCACTTCTAGGGTGGAAGTTTGGAGGCTGTTATCTGGAATTCCAAGGTCTTGAAGACTCTGATCTTGCAGGCTTTGGCCTTGGACGATGGTGTTGGTTGGGAACAGTGTCTCTAGTTCCCATTCTTCTAAGGATTGAGGCTGAGGTTTTTCAGAGGAGCCGGGAGTTTTTGTGGAGGCTACCAAAGCGCCATCTGGCATCGTTTCATCGGGCAGCACCTGGGTCACATCCACCGAGATTGCGGATGTTATTTGGGGGATTACTGGGGGAGCGATCGCTGCGGGGGCCACTTCGGTAATGGCGCCAGAAGCACTGGGAGACTCTGCGGGCTGGCTGCTGTGGTTGAGGTAAGCCGAGAGCAGAACTTGGTGGAGATGCCCAGCTAGGGAGACGGGGGTGATGGTGCGATCGCTATAGGTTGCGATGCGGCTCACGTAGTCCAAGGCCTGCTCGTCATGGATATCCACCATGCCCAGGCGTAATTGACCTTCTTCTAAGGCGAGGGGAATGACCCGGTGATACAGGCAAACTTCGAAGGGCAAAGCCTGGTCCAGCAGGTCAAAGACTTGATGGGCGGAAATGTGGGCCGGTAGCTCCAAGGGATTACCAAAGGCATCCATAATCGGGGCTTTAATCGAGGCTTTTGCTGGACTGTTTGAGGTCCGTTCTTGGGCCAAGGGAGCTTGGGGAGATGCACCGGGAGCAGCAGTCATGGGGATGAACTCACAAACAAAGGGGGAAGGCTGACCGAGTCTCTGGGGTTGCGGTGGCAGCGGGATGGAGAGGGCACGATTCCTCCGGAAGCTTGCGTAGCAATCGCAGCTAGAAATTGCTACAAGCTCTGGAGAGAGAAAATCGGCAAAACGCTCAAAGTTGGCTTTCTACATCGCTTTGATATGTCTTGCTTAAAGTATATCTAGGCTTCTGTGAAATCTCCGTATTTACACATAAACCCACAGGCTCAGTAATGTTTCTATAAATCTTGGCGACTGGAAAATTTGGTATGCGCAGTGACGCTTCTAGGCAGATGTATAGGGTCTCAGTCGGTGCTGATGCTGGCGCTGATTCGATGGGATAAGGAGAGCGGAGATGCCGTTGATGGGGGCCGATATGGAGGCCTTGAGGTGATTCCTTGGGAAGCTTGGGGGGCGATCGCCATTTCGCAGGCATTTTCCGGGGTAGGGAAAGCCGCTCTCCTTCGCCCTAACTAAGTTATTTAGTTTTGTTAGACTAAAAATTCCGGTGCAAATTCGCACCCACCTACCCTTCAAGAGGCCCCGTATGGTAGTTGCTCCTCCAATGTTGACCAGCACGATTTCCAATTCCGAGGCGGCCCCCGCCAAGACAAATTTTGGGGCTGATTGGGAAAAGACTTTTTCGACGCTGCTGGGCCTAGGACGGGCAGCCGGTGCGGATTTTATTGAATTTTTCCTAGAGCGCGTCAACTACATCAATTGCCTGGCAGAAGATGACGCCATCACCAGCATTGCCCCCCGCATTTCAACGGGCGCTGGCGTTCGCGTCTTCGTCGGTCAAGCCGATTGCTACGTCAGCACCAACGACCTCACCTTCAAAGGGTTGAAGCTAGCCCTGGAAAAGGCGCTGTCCATTATGGGCTTGCAGCTCCCCGCTCCCAGCGCTTTTGTGCCTGAAGTTTACCTGGAGCCCCTGCGGGACTACGTTGCCCTACGTGGCAAAGATGCCTGGCTCGATGGCTGTAGCTCCATGGCAGAGATGGGCGATGTATTGCTCGCTGCCAACGGGCAGCTCAACAAGACCGCTAGCCATGTGCAGGCCCGCCGCGCCGCTTACTTCCGCGACTGGCAAGAAGTGCTAGTTGC
Source organism: uncultured Pseudanabaenaceae cyanobacterium (assembly GCA_938002085.1). GTDB lineage: Bacteria > Cyanobacteriota > Cyanobacteriia > PCC-9006 > JAAUQQ01 > JAAUQQ01. The sequence continues at coordinate 11,520 of CALLAT010000157.1, read as the reverse complement.
CGCCAGCGATGGTACCTTCGCCCGCGATATGCGCTTGACCCAGTCCGTGGGCTACAACTTGCTTTGTGCTGACGGCGACCATCGTTCTTCTATCAACAAGCGGGTGGGCAGCACTGGTGAGCCCGGCTTCCTGCGCAACTGGGCCTACAGCAACGACGCTGAAGAAGTCGCTGATTCCGCTGGCAAGATGCTCTATGCCGGCTTCGTTGAGTCCGGTAGCTACCCCGTGATCATGGCCAATGAGTTTGGCGGTGTGATTTTCCACGAGGCTTGCGGCCACTTGCTGGAGACGACTCAGATTGAGCGTAAGACCACGCCGTTCTTGGAGAAGAAGGGCGAGAAGATTGCCCACGAAAACCTGACGGCTTGGGATGAAGGCATCTCACCCAATGCCTTTGGCACCATTGATATGGATGACGAGGGCATGCCTGCTCAGCGCACGCTGCTGATTGAGAACGGCATTCTCAAGAACTTCATCTCCGACCGAGCGGGCTCCATGCGCACCGGCCATCCCCGCACGGGCAGTGGTCGCCGCCAGGGCTACAGCTTTGCTCCGGCTTCCCGGATGCGCAATACCTACATTGCTCCCGGTGAGTTTTCTATGGATGACCTATTTGGTTCCATTGATAAGGGCCTGTACTGCAAGAAGATGGGCGGCGGTAGCGTCGGTCCTACTGGCGAGTTTAACTTCGCGGTGGATGAAGCCTATTTGATTGAGAACGGCAAAATCACCAAGCCCCAGAAGGGCGCCACGCTGATTGGTACGGCGACGGACATCATGGACAAGATTTCCATGTGTTCGAAGGATCTGGGCCTGGCTGCAGGCTTCTGTGGCTCGGTGAGCGGCAGCATCTATGTGACGGTGGGTCAGCCTCACCTGAAGGTGGATGGTATTACCGTGGGCGGTCGCTAGGCGATCTGACTACTTGGAATGCAAATTTAATCAAACCGGAATCTACGGTAGGGGTAGGGTCTTTTTACCCGGCTTAGGCAAACAGGGCAGGGAAACCCAGCCCCTACGTGGCGATCCGCAATGGATAAAATTTTTGCATTCCTGAGGCTGGCACAGCGCCATGCGTCTGTTGTTTGACCTGGCACATACATTTTTGATTTGCACCCTGGTTTGGGTGATTGGATGAACGGCTGTTTGTCCCCATTGCACAACTTTTTCTATACGTTTCCATGCTAGACATCGATACCCTGGCGGCCCAGGCCGAGACGCTTTCTAAAAAACTCAACATCAGTAAGTACGACATCTCTGGTTCGGCGATCGATTCCACTAGTGTCCAAATCGATCAAGGTAAGCCTAAGCAGGTCAAAGCCTCCCAGCGTTCCAGCGTCACCGTGCGAGTCTGGAACGACGCAGGCACCATTGGCATTGCCTCCACTTCTGACATTGATATGGAAGGCATGGAGCTGGCGCTGAAGACGGCTAAAGAAGCCAGCAACTTTGGCAATAAGGAGAATATTCCTGGCTTTAGCCCCGAGGCTAAGACGCCCGTGGCGGATCTGAAGCATCCCAAGGTTGCTCCTCTGCCCGTGAATGCTTTGATTGAAAAGCTGGCAGCTGCTGAGACTGAATTGCTGGGGGCTCATGAGGCGATCGATAGCTTGCCCTACAACGGCATTTCTCAAACCGAGAGCGAAGGCTTTTACGTCAATAGCGATGGCGCTCGCCGCGTCGATGGTGGCACTTCTGCGGTGACCTACCTTTACACAAAGGCCCAGGAAGAAGACCGCCGTCCTCGCAGTGCGGGGGCTTATCGTGTGGGCTATGGCGTGGAAGAGCTTGACCTAAAGGGCTGCATTGCTGAAACCGCTGAGAAGACCATTAGCCACCTGGGCTACGACAAGATTGAGACCGGCAAGTACACCGTGGTCTTTTCTCCAGAAGCCATGCTGTCGCTGGTTGGTGCGTTTTCCAACATGTTCAATGCCCAGAACATTTTGGACAATATGAGCCTGTCGGATAAAGATTCCCTGGGTAAGGAACTGGCTAGCCCCAAGCTGTCGGTGTATGACGATGAGCTGCACGAGGCAAACATCGGTGCCAGCACCTTTGATGGTGAGGGTACACCAACCCGCCGCGTGGCGTTGATTGAGAAGGGCGTGCTGACAGGCTTCTTGCACAGCGCTGGCACTGCCAAGCGTTTGGATGCTAAGCCCACGGGCCATGCCAACCTGGGGGCTAAGGTGACGGTGAGCCCGAATTTCTTCCACATTGCTGGGGGTGAAGGCGGTGACCTGAGCCTAGAGACGGCTGAGAATGTGGTTTACATCGATGAGCTGTCTGCGCTCCATGCTGGCGTTCAGGCCATGCAGGGCTCATTCTCCTTGCCTTTTGATGGCTGGGTGGTAAATAAAGGCCAGAAAGTGAGCGTTGAATCTGCAACGGTGGCGGGAGATATCCGCGAGCTGTTGAAGAACATTGCCCAGGTGGATGTGGAGGAGAAGCAAACGCCTAGCGGTGTGGCTCCCCACATTTGGGTTGAGGGACTCTCCATCACTGGGGAATAGGTCTTAGCCTGAATTATTCAGGCGATGGATTAACCGGGGCGTATCTGGCTTAATGGGCAGGTGCGCCCTGCCTTGTTTTTGGAGATTAATTTGAGGAGATTCAGATGACGCCTATCTTCCATTTGGCATTTCCCATTGGGGATGTGGCGATCGCCAAGCAATATTACGTGGACGGCTTGGGCTGCACCCTCGGCCGAGAATCCAAACAGTCGGTCATCCTGGGCTTGCAGGGCCATCAACTGGTGGGTCACGTCAGTTCAGCAGAGACAGAGCCCCAGCAGGGCATTTATCCCCGCCACTTTGGCTTGGTGTTTGAGACGGAGGTGGAGTGGGAGGCTTTACGCGATCGCGCCTCATCCCACAAACTCCTCTTCTACCAGCAGCCCAAGCATCGTTTCCCAGGAGAACTCCTGGAGCACCGCACTTTCTTCTTGCAAGATCCCTTTGGCAATTTGCTGGAGTTCAAGTTCTATCTCCACAGCGAAGCAATCTTGGGAGCCCAGGAGTTCCTCCGCATCGGAGAGTAGGGGATTGTGAATCTTTGTAAAGAGTGCCCTCATCTATTGAAGTCGTAGAACAAAAAAATTGATAATACGAAAGGTTACCTTAACAGTGCAGGCGTTTTGATTAGCGCTTTGTGAAAGCGTATGTGAGCCAACTTAGGCAGCACTACATTTCCGATTTTAAGAAACCTAGAGAATCATTCGCCGGAGCTGATTGGCATCATGAGCATAATCAAAAAAATTCTTGGTAAAGGAAATGACAGCTATTTCCTAGATCTCAGTGAAGGTCAGGATGGTGCTGCCCCAGCAGCTCCGGCCAAGGCTCCGGCAGCAAAGGCTCCAGAAGCTCCGGCCAAGGCTCCGGCAGCAAAAGCTGCTCCAGCTAAGAATGAGGCTGCTGCCAATGCTAAGGCAGCAAAAGCTGCAATCAAGGCTGAGAAAGCTGCGGCTAAAGTCGCTGCTACTGAAGCTGCTGATGCGGCTAAGGTTGCCGAGGCTGATGCGGCGGCCCAGGCCGAGAAAGAGGCTATTGCTAAGATGACTTTCTCTGACATCATGATGGTTCCTGGAAACACCATGGCCAAGCGCTCTCCCGGTCCTAGCCTGGCAGGCTTCCAGGAGATGGCAAAGGGAATGGCGCCTAAGCGCTAGAACCTGAGATTAGGTTTGACTGGAAAAGGGGAGAGCGCCTAGGTGCTCTCCCCTTTTTGCAGGGAAAAATAATGACCTGGGTTTTGCTCAAATGCCGTCGCAGAAAGTTTATTGCAGGGATTTCCAGAGCTGTAGGCAGCTATAGAGATGGAAGGCTGGATCCCATAGCTCTTCATCTGCCCGAGTCGTCATGGTGGCTGTGGCGCTCACGCGAATGTAGGGGGCAATGCGTTTGAGGAAGGGCGTTTGTTCGATGACGGTGTCGCCAAAGGCTGTAAATTCCTTGTGCTCATGCCAGGGTTTGGAGAAGAAGGGCTTCCATTGCTGGTTGAGAAGGCGTTGCCAGCGTTGGGCGATGGGGGCATAGCGCTGATCGACGGCGCTGCTTGCGTTGCTGGGGTAGTGGTAATCGCGATCGCATAGTCGCACGATTTTCTTATCCCTTGGCAGGTGCAGGTCCAAAACCTTGGCATGATCTTTCACTGTCTCTTTGCGGATGGTGGCTTTCTTGGGGCCGAGGCGTCCCTGTTTGAGCCCGGTATCTACGACCAGCTCAAAGATGGGTAATGCACCTTCAATGCATTGGCCTACGGCGCTGCGTTGAAATAGAAAAGGAGCGCGGGTCGTATTTTGGACTTTGGCATTTTCTCTAGGGGGCTCTGCTGTGATCTGCTCCCCCTGTATCTCTAAGCGAGTTGTGTAGATGACTTCGTAGGTAGCCAGTTCTTCGAGGGAAACACAAAAGGCTGGGACGCCGATTTCGGCTAATTCTTTGACATAGACATTCAGTCGGCCAATGGGGCCAGTGCGATAGAAACGCCAGTTTCGGCTGGGCAGGAGCATGCGGGCAGAGTAGGGATCGAGCTCCATGAGGCGGGCGAAGGCTGGAATCACCTGTTGTTTGGCGGCCCTGTCGGTGATGGGTTCTAAGATTAAGCAGCCCAGGGCGCTGCTGTCTTCGGTGGCAGTGGCTTGGGCGATCGCGGCTTGGCGCTGCTCTTTCTCCTGAGCCTCAATGCGCTGAATGCCTTGGCGAGCCTGGCTGATAATTTTTCCGTTGGTGGTGGCTTTGAGCAGTTTGCGATAGGTTTTCTCGGCCTTGTCGGGTCGCTTAGAGACTTCCTGGATGCGGGCGATATAGAGCTGGACCCAAGGATCTTGGGGATGACTTTTGTAGAGCGGTTTGAGCAGGTCGGTCGCCTTGCGGTAGTCTTTGCGCTCAAAGGCTTCAATTACGGGCTCTAGGTTGGGTCCAGTCATGGGGGAAGCTAATCGGCTGGGGCAGATGGCTGAGCCACATGCATTTCAGATGCACTATAGCGGCCCATGATTATTGTGACCGCTGCGGGGCTTGCGGTAACAGCGCGAAGAATTGTAGGGCCGAGAGTGATGGTTTTGTAGCCATGGGCGATCGCCTGATCAATTTCCCCATCTGTCCAGCCGCCTTCTGGTCCAATGGCGATGGCAATGCCAGGGATATCATGACTCTTCGATGGCAGGGCAGTCAGCAAATGCTGAGCGTCAGCACGGGCGGCGGCGATGTACCTATGCTCCGCTTTGGTTTGTGTGAGAGCCGTTTGCCAGTTGCAAGGGGCTTGAATCTTGGGGACTGTAGGTCGTTCGCTTTGCTCGGTGGCTTCTTGGGCAATGCGTTGCCAGCGGTCCAGCTTTTTGGGGCTGGGTTTGAGTAGGGTGCGATCGCTCAAAATCGGTGTAATGCTCTCTACGCCTAGCTCTGTTACCTGGCGAACAACGTCATCGAAACCATTCTTGGGTAAGGCCGCCAGGAGGTGAATGTTGACGGGGAGCGCTGGCTTGGATGGAAGTTCTTCAAGGAGCTGGGCACTGTTGTCGGTATTGAGCTGGGCCAGCCAGGTTTGGTTTTGACCTGGAACTTGGAGGACGGCGAGGAAGCGATCACCTGTCTTGAGCCGCAATACCCGCTGTAGATAGTGCTGTTGTTCAGCCAACAAGGTGAAGCTCTTTGCTGCCCCCTGTTGGGCTTGGATTTGCTCAGGTTCAATCAAAACCCGCTGAAGCTGCGCCAAGGGATGTCCTTCTCTAAAACGACTTGTTTTCTAAGCATATCGTCCTAATCTTGCCTTGCTAAGCCGCCCCATCCAGGAACATCCAGTACTGTGGAGACAGTCAAATCAAAACAGTCCTTGTCTGTTTTCTGCCTGTCATGGTTAAAGCCTCCTCTGTGCTCACTGCGTTGCTGCCCTTAGCTTCGCTTCTAGCAATGGCTCCCGCCCAAGCCCACGATGGCCTGCCTGAGACTGCTGCTCTCGCTCTGCAGAAAATTAGCCAAGCCACGGTTCAGTCGCTCTTTGTGGCCTATCCGCCGGAAACCCACAGGACTGCCGCAGACAAGATTTTCCTGATTGGCTCTGCTGCCCCTAATGGCCGCGTCACGATTAACGGCAAGACGATCCAACGTAGTCAAAACGGCCACTTTGCCCCGAGCTATCCGCTTCAAATGGGTGAAAACCGGTTCACGCTCAGTGATGGCAACAGCACTAAGCTCATCATTGTGAATCGCTTTGACCCTGCTCCTGTTATTCCGACGGGGCTCGGCTTTGCAGAGAATTCTTTGATGCCTCGGGTGGATACTGCTCGCCAGGTGGGAGAGCGGTTTTGCTTTAGTGCGATCGCTCCCCCAAACGCCAGCGTCACGGTCCAACTGGGCAGCAAAACACTTCCGCTGAGCATGGCCGGGACTAACGTAGACTTGCCTGCCAATTCTGCTGTCTTGACTGGTAACACTGCGCCCATTAACCAGTCCAGTAGCCAGACGAGCAGTACCTATGAAGCCTGCACCCGCTTTACCAGTGCTGGAACCCTGCAACCCCAATACAAACTGAGCCTCAATGGCCAAAGCACCACTGTGGCTGCTCCTGGCAAGTTGAAGGTTATTCCCACCGATGCTGCCCTAATTGCCGTCGCGACGGTCAGTGTCGATAGTGGCGTTGCTCGCACCGGTCCCAGCACCAGTTATTCCCGCCTTACGCCCCTTCCCAAGGGAACGAAAGCCAGCGTGACTGGAGAAGAAGGGGAATGGATTCGCCTCGACTATGGTGCTTGGATCAAGAAAAAAGAAGTGACTCTGGCCGCAGTTTCGACTCCGCCTAAAACGATTATTCGAGGGTCCAATACTCGGGTAAATGGCGATTGGACAGAGCTTGTTCTGCCTTTGCAAGCGCCGGTGCCCATTTCCATTGAGCAGGACAGCAAAAGCTTGACCCTGACGCTGTATAACACCACGGCCCAAACAGATACGATTTACACCACCCAAGATCCAGTGATTGAGCGCTTGGATTGGCAGCAGCCCCGCCCCCAGGAAGTGAGCTACACCGTCCACTTCAAATCTGATCAGCAGTGGGGCTACAAGACCCGCTATGAGGGCACGACGCTGATTTTGTCCCTCAAGCATCCGCCCAAAACTAGCAAGACCCGCTCCCTCCAGGGCATGAAGATCTTTATTGACCCCGGCCATGGCAGCGAAAACGATTTGGGTGCGCGCGGGCCAACGGGGTATCCCGAGAAGGATGTGGTACTGAAGGTGTCGAAGCTGGTGCGGGATGAGTTGGAACAGCGGGGTGCTGTGGTGACGATGTCTCGTGAGGGAGATGACGACCTTTGGCCCCATGATCGCGTTGAGCGTATTGAAGCGGCCCAGCCCGACTTAGCCCTCAGCTTGCACTACAACGCCTTGCCTGATGCGGGCGATGCGGAGGGTACCCAGGGCATTGGCATGTTTTGGTACCACCCCCAAGCCCATGGTCCCAGTCAGTTCCTGCACGACTATCTGACCCAGAAACTGAATCGCCCGTCCTATGGCGTGTTTTGGAATAATTTGGCGTTGACGCGGCCTAGTCTCGCTCCGGCGATTCTGGTGGAGTTTGGTTTCATGATCAATCCAGAGGAGTTTGAGTGGATTGTGGATGAGAACGCTCAGAAGCAATTAGCCCGAACGTTTGCCGAGGGCGTGGAGGCTTGGGCGAGACAGGCGTTGTAAGCCTTAGAGAGGCCTGGAATCCAAACAAGCCGATAGCTGGTTCGGCTGAGCTTTCATGGACTGAAGCTCTGTCGATATACCCATCTCAGTGAAGTGAAATGGACTTTTGCCCAGAGTTGTGGAATTTATTCCGCGATTCTGGGCAATTGTTTCGGCGAGTGGTTGAACTCAAGTCAGAGAGCTTATTGTTGCTAGGGGTTGATGGAACTTCATCCTGGCAATTAAAACGGAGCCTGAGTCTGACCCAGGCTCCGTGAGCAAAAGAGCGCAAGCTGCTCGACAGCTTTCCTTCAATCCCCTTTTTCTAGGAAATTTAGGGGGAGTTTGTCGTCCATTTACATTTAGCTATCCTGCTCAACCTCCGTCTCAGCTGCATCCTCAGCCTCGCGGGGGCCTAGGGCATTAATCTTCTGAGAGTAATCATCGGCATTCAGCCCTGCATTTCCCGGAGCTTCTTCCGAAAGATTTTGCTCCAAGGCCACCACGCGATCGCTGCCATGGGGATGAGTACTCAGGAAAGTTGGTGGTGCGCTGCCCCCACTTTTATCCGCGAGCTTCTTCATAAAAGAAACCATGCCGGATTCGGCATAGCCCGCCTCCCGCATAATGCGCAGACCTCGCAAATCAGAATCATATTCATTGTCACGGCTGCGAGGGCGACGCACCGCCAGCTCCACACCAATCTGCACGGCGCGGTTGCGGTCAACGCCAGCGGCGCTCATCAGACCCGCCCGCCAGGCTTCCCGCGCCATTTGGGTAATCAGGTGCTTTCCTTCGATATGGCCAATCTCATGGCCAATCACTCCGGCCACTTCGGCCTCATTGCGGGCCATCTTTAACAGCCCAGTGGTGACATAGGTATAGCCGCCCACCGTGGCGTAGGCGTTGATTTGGTCGCTGTCCACTACCTGGAAAGAGTAGTCCAGCTCGGGGCGATCGCTCTCTGCCGCCAATCGCTGACCCAGCTCATCGATATAAGCCACCAGCTCCGGGTCATCATCGTAGAGCTTCATTTCGGTGCGCAACAGCTGGTCATTGATCTGGCTGCCCAACTCCATCTCCTGCTTCGGAGACATATTGGATAGCTGAACCCCTTGAACAATGCGAATACCGCCCCGTAGCAAGTCCCGCCAGGAGAACGCCTCTGCGGAAGCTGCAACCCCCACTGACAGGCCTGCTGATAGACTCAGTCCGGCTAGACCCAGGGCAACCCTACGCTTAAAGCGGTTTGCAGAGCGCTGAGAAGAAGTGCGCGAGGAGGAAGTTGTCATCATCAGGTCTCACTGTAGAGTCTTCAAATCTTGCGATAGTTCGCACTTGTTGTGCTGCCCTGTCCCCAGCCAAACGGCTAAAGCCAAAAAGGGCAATAAACAATGCGAACAGATGCCGTAGGTATGACCCAAGACGGCGATCGCCCAGCCAAGGTGCCCAATTCCATCAGGAAGCTACTTCTATTTTCGTGAAAATCTCAAGAGATCGGGCCATTTTGATCCAATCTGCAACCTTTCTTTTCGCCAATTCGCAGCCCGGCTCATACCCAGCAGGGTCTGCCCCTCTCCCATAGCGATATCTATCGGATTACCGGAACGGCCCTCAGGCCTGTAGAATCATCACGATCTATCAACCGTTCCTCGCTCGACGGGGCATTCGCCATGGCAATTCTCGACTCCAAAGGTCGCCTATTTGGCAAAGTCAGCCTGCTAGACTTGGGCGCAGCCCTCGTCATCCTTATGGTTCTGGGAGGGATTTTCCTCTTTCCTGGCACCGGCGGCTCTGTTGCTCAAATTGGCGTAGAAACCCAGCCCGTCGAGGTTGATTTGCTAGTGCGAGGCCTGACTGTTGCTGACCCCGATGCCCTCATTGCCCAATTCAATGAAGAAGGCAAAACAGACATCATTATTCGCAATGAGCCCTACGGCACCGTCGATGTGATTTCTGCTGTGCGCCAAGCTCGCACCGTCATCGCTCCCCAACCCGATGGCACCCTCAAGGCAGTAGAAGATCCTCGCCCTGAGAGCAAGTACAGCGCTAATGTGCGCATGATTTTGGGGGGAGAAGGTCAAATCAAGGATGGAGAAATCATCCTGGGTAAGAGCAAGGTGAAAATCGGCACCACTCTGGAACTCGAAGGGACCTCTTATAACTTCAAAGGCAGCGTCATTGGTATCAAAGCTGGTGAATAAAGGTTGATGGGAAAAATGCCCTCTCCTTTGAGCCTTTCATAAAAAAAGCGAGCCCCGATTAATGGGGCTCGCTTTTTTTATGGACTTATCCAACGCCTAGCGCTCCAGCATTTTTTGCAACTGCAAGAAGCCAGTTAGCTTAATCATGTGGCGCTCTGAATCAATCCCAATCCAGCCTCGCTCGCTAAACTTGCCCATTATTTTGGCTGCATCTTCAACGCTAATGTCGCTGATATTGGCAAGGTCAGTGAACGGTACATTGAAAATCTCAACCATGCCATTGTTTTTAGAGCCATACTTCGTGCCCAGCTCCACCAAAGTATTGGCTAAACGAATAAACGAGGGCTGATTCTGCAATTGGAAGCGGCCATTCATCTGCTTCAGGCGTTTGCCCATCATCTGCAACATGCGGTATTGCAATTGAGGATCTGTGAGCAACGTCTGGACAAAATTTGGAGCCGAAATACTCAGCACCTTCACCGGAGAGAGGGAGACTACATCCGTTGAACGGGGCGACTCATCTAGAATCGCCATCTCGCCAAAGACTTCGCCTTTTCCCAGCACAGCAATGGTAACGGCATTGTCACCGGCCAGGCGTCGTACCTTAACCCACCCAGACAGGATGAAATAGGCTGCATTACCCCATGAATCCTCCATCAACACTGCACGGTTAGAAGGATACTCATGCTCTACCGCTGTGGGTAGGAGCCATTCTAGGGTTTTGGGATTTGCCGCCTGAAACAGGGGGGACAACGCTGCGATGGTCTCAGGTTGCATGAAAGACACACTCAAAGAAGACGTACAGGCGCGGGATGTTCTTGGGCGAAAAATATGACTAGTCGTCAAACCCAAGATGATGATAACTCTATGAATCCCGTCCAGAAAGCAGATTACACATCGTTTAGAGCTAATCAGCAGTAATCACGATATGTTTACAACTTAAATTTGCTGATAACGGAACTAGGAGGTCATGGGAGAGGGAGGCGTGGGGCGATCGCTCAGCCATTCACATAACCACCCAAACATGGCATCCTCAAATTCTTGTCGCAATATTCAAGCCCTTGGCCTACCTGTGTTAAAGCTGATATTCGATAGCTCAGAACCGAATAAAAAGCTTTTACAAAGAAAACCCAGTGACAAGAAACGGGTTACCCCGAAAGGCAACCCGTACAGCTTGAAACCAGATAGGAAGAAAACGAACTAAGCGTTGACCGTGACCTTGACGGTGGCATTTTGTAGGCCAGGCTGAGTCACCTCAGACAGCGCCTTGTTAACGGCGTACTTCTGGTTGATGGAATTGATCAACTCAGTTTGGTTGTGCTTCTTCGCGACGCCCCAGAGATCTGCAATCAGATCAAAGGAACCGTCGGCATTGCGAGACCAACCGAGGTCATACTCGCCTTCGAGGACGGCGACGATGTCAGCGCGAACTTGTTGACCGTGGTAGCCACGGACATTGGCATTGGTTTCCACTTGAATACCCAGGTCCTTGAGGGAGCTGGTCAAGACAACCGCATCAGAAACTTTGGTGCGGAGGGTGCTGAAATGAGACATGGGGATGTTCCTCTAGTAGAGACTGAAACGGTCGAGACACTAGCGATGGGTATTGCCGTACCGAACACTAGTGGTGTGGCTGTTGATGAGTTGA
>CALLAT010000156.1 GCA_938002085.1 uncultured Pseudanabaenaceae cyanobacterium | reverse complement strand
GGGGGTCGTCTTCCCAGCCAAAGACGGCACGGAAGTCTCGCTGGCTGGCGTCGTAGACCTGGCTAAAGTGGCTAGGGATCGTCTTAACAGGCAGCAGCTCTAGCGCTTCGCTGCTTTGGGCTTGCATGGAACCCAGGCCGTTGCGGTTGCTGCGGCTGTTTTCGGCAGCAGTTGTGCGGGCATCCTGTTGACTGAAGTTTTGTTCAAGGCTCATGCCATTTTTGGGCGTGAACATCAGCATGGGGGCCAGCTCGGCCATGCCGTAGGTAGCGGAACCTGCCAGGACTTCTTGGAGGAATAGGTTATTGGGGTCAGGCGGGTCGGCGAGGATGCGGGGACTGCTGCTACCTAGGCTGACATCGGTGAGGAGACAGAAGAAGCGGGAGCGACGACCCTGCACAACCACAAACTTACCTACCCGCAGTTCTTCGACGGAGCAGTCGGGGTTAAGGCGAATTTCTAGGCCTTTGCTGAGAGAGCCTTGGACGACAACGCCGAGGGGGTTCTCTAGTGGCAGAGCAAACGACATGGCAAAGCGACTGAGCTGCGAGGGTTTCAGTCATTAGTATAAGTGATCTACAACGGATTTGTTCTATTCATAGAAGAGCAAAACTCTGGTGCTAATACAAAGATGAGTTAATAAAAGTCTTGATGAAACAATAATCTTCTTGCTCTAATCTTGTTCGAGTAAAACTTGAAAATCCCAGACTTTGACTTCTCCTGGATGTGCGGTGTAAAGCCTTGTTCCATCAGCACTTAACTTAACTGGCGGTGAATATTCCGAAGTTCTTCCGGACTCTGTCGTTAAAGTTAAAATATAGGGCTTTTCGAGTAAAACACGTTTCACCAGGACTCCAGTCTCCATGTCCCAAACTTGTAACTGCGCTTCAACTCCTAAATAAGCAGGTATATAGAGGACAATTTGATTATCCTTTGGTCCTACAAACAGCTCTTCAAAAGGTGGGATTTGAGCTGGAATATGCTTGTAATAATGTTTTGAATTCTTGATCTCATATACTTCTAGGCAACTCATTATGCACTCTAAAGCCTCACGTCCTATATATAAATTTCCTGAGGAATCAAACTTCAGACTTACATCCCTTATGTCCGTCAACCTCGATTTTGGGAGACTATCGAGCTTGTCAAATAGTGAAGGGAAAATCGTAAAATAGTTGTCTTTAGACTGCTTCTTGACATCAAATATAGTGACTGCAATTTTTATGCGGCCAGTGACCTCAGATGTTCCGGCTGCGAGAAGAGATTGATAAGATTGCTGTGAATTAAATACTCCTCCGTCAAACCTCTCTCGCAGAATAACCTGACCTGTTTCTTGGCCAAATATAACTAGCTCAAGAAGAAGATTATTTCCAATAATACTTGACTCACCTGAATCTAATACAGGGCCAGGCGCTCCTAGAAATAAGCCCTGGTTTACTTGTAATTTCTCTGTCTTCTTTCCGGTCCTCCAGTTCCAACCTTGAATTTCAGGAAGGGACTCCATGTTGAAGTCTTGATGCGAAGGATAGGATTGACTGAGGAGTGTGCTTCCTTCTCGATCAAACACAATTTGTGGAAGCGAGTAACTTTTAAAGTTTATGCTGTTTAGTGCCTGCTGATGCTCAAGATCTATAAATTCTGCGAGAACATCAAATTCTCCAGCTTGTATAGAAGAGGATATTGTCTGAACTAAAAGAGCATTCTCAGTCTCATTTAGCTCAAAGCGGATAGGATATTTTCTTGTTGTTGCGATAGAGCTAAGTGGTGTTGACATCGACAAATCAACTGTTCCTTCTACTGGAATTCTCTCAGGGGAAATAGCTGTTACAGGTTGTGGGTAACCGTTGTATTTCTTTCCTAGTTCAATCATTAACTCTCGATCTTGCACAAATTTTGCATAAGCATTCTCTGAAACAGATTCATTGACCGTTACAGGTGGCGTAACTACAGGCTGCAGATCAGAATGAATTAGGGGTTCTGTTGGTGCAAAACGGTCAGGTTTCGCAGGTCTCCTCGAAGCTGAAAGCCCCCAGGCGAATAACCCAGGAATGCCCAGCATGAGCAATAGAGTCAAGGCCGTTCGGCCAGCAGCCCAGGCCAAACCTCCCTTCAAACCAGGTGGTGCTTCTTGCTGAAGCCAGTTCACAATTGCTCCAATCGGTAATTCTCCTGAAAAAATCCTCAGTAGGGCAGTCCCAAACGTCTGGGACTCATCTGCAAACGATGTTTTTTTTTGTGAAAGTGGTGTTGCCAGCGTCGTTCTACTCTTCTCTTGAAGTTCAATACTCAGCGGGGCTTTCTGCCGACCCACTTGAAGCTTCACTGGCACAGTTGAGGATGATGACTTAACAACTTGATGTTCCGTCAAATCTGCATCAGAAGTGGTTTGCGCATCTGAAGTCAAGATTTCAACTCGCGATAACGATGATTGCTCAGGTTTCCGAATCGCAGCACTCAATCCAGGCAGTGCCAGCAATTCCAGCATCACATCCTTAACAGAGGCGTAGCGCTGCTTGGTTGCCACAGCTGTCATACCAGCCAAAACCTGACTGAGCTGCTCATCTAGCGGAGAATTGAGGTAGTCTTGCCAAACCAAGCGCCCCTCATCCGCGTTATACAAATTGAACGGCGAGACTCCTGTTAACAAATGGAGACAGGTCATTCCCAGACTATAAATATCGCTGGCAAACACAGCCTTGCCCCGCAATTGTTCTGGTGCTGTGTACTCCGCACTACCAATGGTTGTGCCTGTTTGAGCCAATGCAGTTCCTGTGGCCACCTTGGCTGCACCAAGGTCGACGAGGAAGAGCTGTTGATCGCGATCGCGTCGAATAATGTTAGCGGGCTTAATATCCCGATGAATCACCTGATGTTCATGCATGAACTGAAGCACAGGCAACAGGCTGCTCAATAGCTCCACAACAGCCTCAGGTGAACTTATTTGTCCTGACTTCAGAGCTACTGCTAAATCCGTTCCGTCAATAAATTCTTGAACAAGATACTGCTGATCATCAATCTCAAAATAATCAATGAGGTCAGGGATTTGAGAGTGCGCTTCTAAACTCCTCAAGCGCTGCGCTTCCTGGCGGAACAGTCGAGACGCCCGCTGTCGCTCATGCTGCTGCTGCGGAAATAGCTGCTTCACTACACAGCGAGGCTTAGAGTCCTCAGACTCATCTACAGCTAAAAATGTGCGCCCAAAACCGCCCTGCCCTAGTAATCGTAATGAGCGATAACGCTCGCGCAAAGTCAGTGAGGCACTACAGCTTGGACAAGTCCTAGCATCATCTGCACCGGAGCTAGGCGCAGTACAAAGAGGATTCACACAATAGCTCATGCCCAACGCCTACAGAGTCACGATTTCTATTTTAGTGTGATTTATCTATCTTTGCGAACTAGTTAAATATTCGCAAAAAATTGCCATACCCAATTACGAAGACTCAGAACTCCAGAAAATGACTTTAATAATCCCGTCAAGATCAAGGTTCTTAACCCACTAATACTGGCATCAACGTTTAATTTATAACTCTCATTCCTCAAACATCACTTAGGCCTTGTCAAAGCCTCACAACCAAACCTTAAAGCTGCATATTTACTTGCTTTAAAGCCGATGAAAGCCCTTTAAGATCAACACTAGACTCGACCAGGGCATCTGCATCTCAATGGCTTCTCCCACCCAGGCAGGACAACGACGGCCTCCCGTCTCTTCCCTCAACCCCTACCGCCGAAAACCACCTGCCCCCAAACGGCGAATCTCCATGGCCTGGTGGCTCACCCTGCCCCTCGCCTCCCTCGTCCTCGCCAGTAGTCTCCTCGTTGGTGGCCTCATCCTACGGCAGAGCAAGCAAACTACAGATGGCCTGGCTCAACAGCTAGAGCAAGAAATTAGCGATCGCACCCTCACCCAACTCGAAACCTGGATTGAGCAACCCAAAACCATCAACCAGCTCAACCAAACCGCCCTGCTCAACCAAAGCATTAGCCTCACCCAGCCCAAACAACTCACCCAGCACTTCCTCAGCCAACTCCAAACCTTCCCCGACCTCCACAAACTTACCGCCGTTGACAGCCAAGGCCGCTCCATCAGCCTCCGCCGCCAGCCTTTAAGGGGTTACCATCTAGAGCGCACTTCAGTCATAGAAGCAGCAGATAATTCTGCTCAAGCTGTTGCTTCAACAACCCAGCAGCCAGCAAAGCTCGTCACAGAGACCCTTCTGCTCGACATCAATGGTGATACCGCCCAAACCTTGCCCAAGACAACCGCAGAAGATCTGCGCCAGACAGACTGGTATCAACAAGCCCAAGCAGAGCCTAACCCCATCTGGGTTAAAGCGTTTGAGGAAGGGGCCACCATTGCAGCTCGCCAAGTTTCAAACAAGGCACAAGGTGAAAATCAGGTTGTTTCTACAACCCTTGACTTATCACAACTCAGCCAATTCCTCACCCAGCTAAAACTGCCTCCTCAAACCCAAGTTTTCGTCCTTGACGAAAGCGGTATGCTGCTCAGCACCTCCACCTCGGAAGCAGCTTATCTGCGCGATCGCCAAGGCAACTGGAGCAACCGCCAGGCCTCCGAAAGCCAAGACCCCATCACCCGCGCCACGGCAGACTATCTCATTCCCCGCTGGACCGGTACCTTCCCCAACGAAGCCCAACCCTTCAGCTTCAACATGGATGACGGCAAGGCCATACGCGGCCAAACCCTCAGCTATCAACCCTACGAAGGTGCAAATTGGCTGATCGCGATCGCCCTGCCCGAAGCCAGCATCCTCAGCCCCATTCACGGCCAGCAGCGACAGCTCCTCATTCTTTGTCTTGGACTCTTGTTACTGTCCCTACTGCTCTGTCGCTGGCTCGCCCAATGGATTACCCGCCCTGTGCGTCATCTCAACCGTGCCACCCAGGCCCTGGGCCAGGGCAACTGGCAGCTTGATCTCTCCGATGGACTCTCTAACAAACGCAGCGACGAACTCGGAGAGCTGGCCCGCTCCTTCGACTGGATGAGCGGCTATTTGCAAGACAATTTCCGCCAACTTGAAGGGCAAAAGCGTCAGCTCCAACAGCGCAACCAAGCCCTTAGCGATGAGAAGAGTCGCCTCGAAGAGCTAGACCGATTTAAAGATGAGTTCCTCGCGACCACCAGTCAAGAGTTGCGAATCCCACTATCAGGAATTTTGGGCCTAGCCGAATCCCTCCAAGCCCAAGCTTCTCACCCCGAAAATGGCCATTTGGGAAAGCCAAATGCCTCCACAAACCACGCCCAACAAGATGCCTCGCGTCAAGCGGCGATCGAACTGATTATCTTTAGTGCTCGCCGTCTGACCACCCTTGTCAACGACCTCCTCGACCTCTCCAAAGCTAAAAACGACAGCCTCAGACTCAGTTGCTCCGGCATCGATCTCCATCGGGTCTCCCAGCATGTCTTAGCCCTTTGTGCCCCCCTTGCAGGGCCGAAAAAGCTACAGCTCATCAACGATATTCCTTCCGCTTTCCCCCTCGCCTATGGGGACAGCCAGCGGGTGCAGCAAATCTTCTACCACCTCGTCAACAATGCCATTAAATTTACGCCTGATGGGGAGATCAGCATCTTCGCAGAAATTGTTGTTCCTGAATCCAACCAGCAAATCTCAGCTAAACCCGACCCTCAAATTGCGACCCACCGAGCCGCCCAGCGGGCCGCTCAGAGTACCAAACTCGGCAACGAGACTCCCCTTCGTCATCTGTCCATCACCATCAGCGACACCGGCGTAGGACTCAAGCCAGAGCTCCAAACTCAACTAGCCCAGGCTTTTCAACGTCCTGCAGGCAGCGCAAGCCATCGTTATGGTGGCGTTGGTCTGGGCTTAACCATCGTACAAACCTTGGTGGAGCTCCATGGCGGTAGAGTCGAAGCGCGATCTAGACCCAGCCAAGGCTCGCAATTCCGCTTCACCCTGCCCATCCTCGAATCCGCTGTTGTCAGGAACTCTCACCCCCAAAATGGAGCATCAGGCCAGACACCTACAGTCATAAATGCTTATACAACTTTTTCGCAAGGAGATGCTGCGGAAGAGCGCACCAGCGTCACCGCCCTCCAACCCACCACTGCCATTCAACATTCCTCTAACAACCAGGCGATTCCAGACGAGTTAGGAAATGTGGTCGCGACAGATTTCCCGCTAGGCCATCAGAACCACAGGCCTGAAGGAGCTGAAGACCCTGAAGATATCATCTACTCCACCTTCGTCCAACGTACTGCTGTCCAGCCCCAAGCCCACGAAGAATCCACCAGTCACACCCCCACTCCCTTAGACAGCGCCGCTCGTGCCGCCGCACTCCTCGCCAACGTCCACAGCCTGCATAATGCTACGGGAACAAGCTTTTCTAAATCAGGTCGTAAGCCCAGGGCGCGCATTCTGGTCATTGATGACGATGCCATTAACCTAGAAGTTTTACTCCGACAGCTCTCCTTAGATAACTACCAGGTTGTCTCTGCAACTAATGGCGAAGAAGCCTTGAAATTACTTGATCCTGCCTGGGGCCATGAAAGCTTCGATCTCGTCATCCTCGAAGTCATGATGCCGCGCATGTCAGGCTACGAAGTTTGCCGCAGGCTCCGGGAGCACTATCCCAGCTATCAGCTCCCCGTCATCATGCTGACTGCCAAGGTTCAGGCTCAAGACGTCGTCGAAGGCTTTCGGGCCGGGGCCAACGACTACCTGCGTAAACCTTTCTCCAGCGATGAGCTACGCAGCCGTATCCAAACCCACCTGACCAATCGACTCTATGGCCGCTTTGTCCCTGCTCATTTCCTCCGTTTTCTACATAAGTCCAGCATCGCCGAGATCAACCTAGGCAATCAAATCAGTTGTGATATGACCGTGATGTTTAGCGATATCCGTGGCTTCGCAACTCTGTCCGAAGCCATGAGCCCTCAGGAAAACTTCGACTTCATTAACAGCTACTTGCAATGCGTTAGCCCAGAAGTGCGTCGCCATCAAGGTTTTATCGTCAAATATCTTGGGGATGGCATGATGGCCATTTTCCCCGAGAGTGCTGCGGATGCGATCGCAGCCGGAATCGCACAGCTCAAGCAAATTAACCAAGCGAATAAAGCTGCCAGCTCAACTTCCTCCCTCCCTCCCATCAAGGTGGGCATTGGCATCCACTACGGTCCCATGATGGTGGGCATTGTCGGAGAAGCTCAACGCATGCAGGGCGATGCTTTTTCCGACGATGTAAACCTCACCGCTCGCCTGGAAGGACTGACAAAGTTCTACGGTGTCTCCATGCTCATAACCGATCAGGTGTTAGAGCAACTAGAGGAAGATCATCCTTTCCACATTCGCTTACTCGATACAGTACAGGTCAAAGGCCGCAATCAGCCCTTGCCCATTTACGAAGTCTTTGATGGTGATCGGGCGGAGAGTCGCGATCGCAAAATCCAAACCCGTCTTCACTTTGAAGCGGGTGTCCACTGCTATCAGGCAGGGGAATTTGTCGCCGCCCAGGGCCACTTCCGCGCCGTCAAAGCAATGAATCCTAAAGATCGCCCCGCTAAACTCTACTGCCGCCGAGTGGCCAAATTGATCGATGCGCCTCCAGCAGACACCTGGACCGGCGTTTCTGCCTGGGGACGAAAATAGGCATCGAACACCATCTGTCGTTGCTCCCACAGGCGACGAACCGATTCAAAGAAAAGCGCTAGGAACTGGGTGTCAAAATGCTGCAAAAACTGGTTGCAAGGCAAACTGCCAGCTAACCAATCCTGGGCAGCCTGGCGCTGTTGGGGCAGGGCTGAAAAGCCATGGAACTGAAGCACAAACGTCGCCAGGGGCGAATAAAGTACATCGCCCTGGTGACTGCTGGCTGCCCGGCCCTGGGACAGCAATTGCCACACCTGCTCCTCTTTTTCAGACAGAGCTGGCCCCGACCAATGGGGCGGTGGAAAAAATTGTTCTAACCGCAGCGGTGGACCCCCAGTGGACTCAGGCAACGTACCCATAAACAAAGACAGAGCTGTCTGGGGCCCAAAGGGGGAAGCGACAGCTTCTAGTAAGGCGATCGCCACCAACTTGCAGCTCAAATACAGCCGTCCCACGGCCAAATTTTCCTCGGCCTGCCCCTGCCACCGGGCATAGGCTTCATCGTTCGGCTCACCGTGAAATTGTCGAAAAATGCAGCTGGGCTCCAGCTTCAGAAAAAAGGCTTCCGTCTTTTCAATCACCTCCCGGTAGTCCTGGATGCGATGGAGCCCCCCCGGACTGAACTGATGATTCTCAGGGAGTAAGTTCCAGGTATCTGCTAAGAAATGAGCCGCACTAGCCCCCGCAAAACTCATCACATCGCGGTTGGCCACCCGCACCGCCCGGCGCACCATCGCCACCTGCTCTGCCTCGGCAACTGCCAAGCCCTGCTCCTGACAAATCCGTCGCAATCGTTGGAGCGTTGCCTCTGGCAGGCCCCCCGGCTGGGGAGCAGTGCGAAACGGGATCGTCGCTTCAATACAGACGGCGATCGCCAGCAAGATCTCCTGTTCCAGGTAAGGCTCCAACAACTTCACCGCTACCAGCGCACTCAGGAATTCATTTTGCCCCGTCCTAGGACTCAAAAGCTGTCCCGGAGCAAAGCCAAACAGCGGCAGCAACCAGGCAACATTAGGCTCACTGGGCAGCTGCTGTCGCAACGTCAGAACTTCCCCAATTTGCTCAACGACTGGGCTAATACAGTTGGTTAAATTGAAGGGAATACCTGCATCCACCTGCACATAAACCACATCGTGAAATGCCCCCGCCAGCATTTCGATTGGGTCTCCCTCATGACCATCAGGTGGCTCCCCTGTGGTCATATCGCTCACTGACATACCCCCTACTGTCATGCAGTGAGGCAGAGTATGAAAAAAGCGCCAGGGACCCACCATCGATTGTTGGATGGGTAGAGTTATCTCCTCACAAACGTCAGAGCTAATATTTGCATTTAAAGCAGAAAAAGCCTGGCAAAGATAGTCGCGA
This sequence comes from uncultured Pseudanabaenaceae cyanobacterium, assembly GCA_938002085.1. Lineage (GTDB taxonomy): Bacteria > Cyanobacteriota > Cyanobacteriia > PCC-9006 > JAAUQQ01 > JAAUQQ01. The sequence continues at coordinate 40,740 of CALLAT010000156.1, read as the reverse complement.
AATTGCTTCTGCAGCGCCCATTGAGACGGGGAAGACTTAACGACCATGACCTTGCGTACACCTAATAGATAGAGTCTCAATTAAGTCTACAAGCAGAATAAGTACTTACACTTAAAGCTGGTGGATTTGTTCGTAACTCTTTAGACGAAAAATCTGAAATATTCCAATCCAAACCGCGAGTCAAAATCACCTAGATTGGGTCTTGAATTCGACCAATTGACAGCTCGCTTGGCTTCGCTACTGTGAGGGAAACTTCATCGCGAAGAAATATTCCCTCGCCCAAACGGTTAAACAGCCTTCTCGAGGGAGCTTAGTCCGCTTCAGCGGAGTTCAGGTTTGAATCTGAAGCGTTCCGTCGAGCAGGGGGGCAATTTGTCGAGCTCAAATTGCAGCTGAAATTAACCCGTTGCAGAATCAGCTGTCTGACCTAAACTACTGCGACGCAAGGCAGCATCCACTGCTGCCTGCTGATCTCGCCGCGTAATCCACTTGTGATAAGTACGGGTGTGAATCGCCACTGAGTGGCCCATCATCTTGGCTGAGACCGTATCTGGCAAGCCCACATGAATCGTTCGCACCGCCCAGGCATGGCGCAGATCGTAGGGAGAGAAGGGAATCTCATAGCGTTTGAACTGCCGGGTCACCTGCTGACCAATGCGCTGCAGCGTGGTCTTATCCAAATCAGTATTGACCTTGGGCATGCGCACATTCCGTAGATCGAATTTATCAATCCAATCGGGGTTAAACGGCCAAACCTCATGCTCACCGGTCTTGGTGGTATCAAGCACAGTAATGCTATCTGAAGCCCCCCCAGTTTTCAGTAGGCTGTAGTCACAAAAGAAAACCTCATGGTTGCGAAGCCCGTAGGTTGCCATCACCCCATAAACAAATTTCCAGCCATCATTGGGGATCAAGTCATAGACTGCCAAAATCTCCTCATCCGTGGGCAGGTCTCTTCGCTTCACCTTGGCTGCGCTGTAGTGACCCCCTCGCGATTTAAAGTCTTCCGGTAGCTCCAGTTCTAAGAACTCCGCGAAGGCCGCTAGGGCCGTACAGCAAATCTGCCTCGCCCGGGCGTTAAGGGGAAATGACTCCACCGTTAGACAAATGGCGTCTGAAAGGGTCAACTTGCTGCTGCCATTGGCCAGAGCCTCCAGCTTGCGAAGATAAGGCTGGTAAGTACTCTCCCAAGTCGTCTGGGTCGAAGCCAGCGACTCCTGTCGCTCTGGCTGTTGGAAAAAATGTCGCTCATAGCCCTTGATCTGCTGGGAGAGGGACTCTGCATCCAGCCGCTCTCGCCCTCGCCAAATCTGGTATTTCTCCCAGTCAAAGGTCTCGGTAATTAACTGGGCGGCCACCACCTTGGCCTCCCGCTCCGCCTGCTTCAGCCCGCCCAAGTTTGGAGGGAGTTGCAAGCTAATCCGCTGCTGATAGGGCTTCGTTTTCGTACTGCCAGGCTTGGGGGGGAGGGTCCCTCGCAATGCCAGCCGCCCTCCTCGCTTCTCCAATTGGAGCCCCAGCTGGGCCACTTTGAGGCGGTGATTTATGGCAACGAGCTGAGCCTCAAATTTCGCAGCTTCAGCTTTTGTCAGGGCAGGTGGCATAACAGTAGGGATGAAATAAGCGATCGCAATGGCCATTGGCAAGACCGAGCAAGTCACGACTGCTGAAGCCCTGGGAGCAGCTCACAAATCCAATGGCCCTCTGCCATGCTCGGTCATCCTCGCCGTTTCCCCGGTCGCTAGGCGCCCAGGCAACAGAAAAAATCGCTCCCATTATCACTTAATCACTTCAAATTGACAGAATGGCTCAAAAGCAGACATAACAGGCTTTTAGCAGCCAACGAATTTAATTCCTTCGTCGCGATGGACTGTAACCCAAACGACTGCATGAATCAGCCGAATCTGCCTGTTGCGAAAAGTTATGATGATTGACCCTGTTTTGTTACCATCTTTAACAGACCGATAAGCGATCTAACGGACTAGAGGAACTGTATGGGTGGCGTAGGGGTTTTACTTTTAAATCTTGGTGGACCGGAGAAACTGGAGGATGTTCGCCCCTTCCTGTTCAATCTCTTCTCAGATCCCGAGATTATCCGCCTTCCCTCTCCGGCTCTACAAAAGCCTGTTGCTTGGCTGATTTCTACGCTTCGCTACAAGAAATCCCAGGAAGGCTATAAGCAAATTGGTGGCGGGTCTCCTCAACTCCGCATCACCCAAGAGCAAGCGAATGGCCTGAAGCAGGTCTTGAATGAGCGTGGTGTAGATGCCAAGGTTTACATTGGCATGCGGTATTGGAATCCCTTCTCAGAAGAAGCGGTCGCTCAAATCAAGAAGGACGGGATTAGCAAGCTCGTTATTCTGCCGCTTTACCCCCATTTCTCCATTAGTACCAGCGGTTCCAGCTTCCGTGAACTGGAGCGTATCCAAGAGAGTGATCCTGCCTTCAACGCGATTGACTACACCGTTATTCCTTCTTGGTATGAACGGCCTGGCTATCTCAAAGCCATGGCGGGCCTTATTGAGCGAGAGCTGGATAAGTTACCTGAGCCTGATCAGGCTCGGGTGTTCTTCTCTGCCCATGGCGTTCCAGTTAGCTACGTCGAAGAGGCAGGGGATCCTTATCAGAAGGAAATTCAGGACTGCGTCGTCAAGATTATGCAGACCCTGAACCGCAGCAATGAGCATACGTTGGCTTATCAAAGCCGGGTCGGCCCAATCGATTGGCTAGAGCCCTACACCCAGGATGCGATCGCCGAACTGGCAGAAGAGGGCGTCAAAGACCTTGTCGTCGTCCCTATTAGCTTTGTCTCCGAGCATATCGAGACACTTGAAGAGATCGATATGGAATACCGGGAAGTGGCTGAAGAAGCCGGTATTCATGGTTTCCACCGCGTTCCTGCCCTCAACACCGACCCCCTGTTTATCCAAGATATGGCGGATATGGTGACCGAGTCTTTGGATTCTCCCCAAATCACCCTGGCAGAGACCTATCATCCTCCTGAGCTAACTAAGCTTTACCCCCAAGAGAAGTGGGAATGGGGACTAACCACCGCTGCGGAAGTGTGGAATGGTCGTTTGGCTATGGTGGGATTCTTTGCCCTGCTAATTGAGATGATTAGCGGTCGCGGTCTACTCCATTCCTTGGGCGTGATGTAGAACTGTGACTTAGAACTTTGGCATAGCCAGGGTTTCGTCACAAATAACCCATTGCAAGAAAGGCTGAGGTTTTCTAGACCTCAGCCTTTCTTGTTGGAGCATTCGTTAGGTTCAACGCTTTACCAATCCAGGTCTGACTCAATATCCCACTCGGATTTTTTGGGGCGATTGCTGGGTGAGCTTTCAGAGGAGTCGCGCTTAGATTCTTGAGCTGCTTTGTCTGTCGGAGCTTCTCGTTGGGGTGAAGGTTCAGAACGAGGCGAGGATTCAGCTCTGCCTTCAGGTTGACGCACGACGCGATAGTCCGCATCGTAAACCTCGCCGCGGCCCTGGCTCTCATTGCCATAGGCTGATGAGCCATCATCATTGCGATCGCCTGAACGAGCCCCTTGCCAGTCAGTCACCTCGCCAGGCTCCGCAGGCGATCGCCCTGAATCGGCAGATTGACCAAGGCTTGGCTCACCCTTGCCAGATTCCGTAGCTCCCCCCAAGCCAAATCCGCCCAAATTCAACTTCGGACGTCCCTCGCCCGGCTGACTTAACCAACGCTTCAGCTTTGGGGCGGTTCCTTCATTGCGCAGGATGGGCTCCGCCACCAGCTCTTCTTGAGTCCAATCCTCTCGGTATTGGTCATCCCAATCCGCAGGGACGGTGGGGTCCATCGTAGAGCTAGAGGACTGCAAGGTCGTCTGGGGCGGCTCAGGCGGTTGATTGCGATTCTGAGCATCACTGCTAACCGCCCCATTGGCGGAAGACTCATAGCCTGAAGCCGCCGAGAACCGATCTTGGGGGTCGCCATAGGACTGCTGCTCTGTGCCGTAGTAGTCGCTTTCCCCGCGCCCATAGCGGTCCGTCCCATAGCCATCTGACTCACCATAGCCATCGTTGCCATAGCGATTCGAGGGTGAGTCAGCCGGATACCGATCTGTTGCATAGCCCCGGTTGCTGCTCTGGGAAGCAGTCACATCAGGCTGATATTGGCCCTGTCCATAAACATCGTCATAGCGATTGTCACGGTAACGACCGTCATCGTCGCGATCGCCCCCTTCTGCAAAGCGTTCATCAACCACTGCAAAATCTTCAGGGCCATAATTCGCCCGCTGCCGCCCCCAGGCTGGGGCACCGCTTCCCGAGCCCAAGCCCGTCGCGCCCAAACGAAACAGCAGCAAAATCCAAAGGCCCAATAGAAAACCTAGGGCGATCGCCCCCAAAATCCAAATGGACAGGGGCAAAGCAACCGTAGAGAATCCTAAAAACGTCAGCGCAATCAGCTCTCGATTGCTCACTGCCAGTAGCGTTAACAAGACCAACAGCAACAGCGCGAGACTTAGGACAAAAGAGGGCATAGCGACGGCGGCAACGGGTCTAGTCCAGTCTACTCAGTCAATGGAGAGTCGGAAAGGCACAAAAGGCTCGAAGCACAACAGAATGTAACCCCTAGGCCGGCCTCACTCCTTCTCTCGGTCCTTCACAGGTCCTTCCCAACGGTTCAATGGGACACAGTCCAGCTCAAAGCTATCCAAGGCACGAGCTACAACAAAGTCCACCAAATCATCAATCGTCTGGGGATGGTGATACCAAGCGGGAATGGCTGGAACAATACGAGCCCCTGCTTCCGCCAAGGTCGTCAAGTTACGCAAATGAATCAAGCTTAAAGGGGTTTCCCGAGGCACAATCACCAACTTGCGCCCCTCCTTAAGCTGCACATCTGCGGCTCGCAGCAGTAGGTCACTGCTCAGCCCAGCAGCAATCTTTCCCACAGTGCTCATAGAGCAAGGCATCACAATCATGCCCAGGGTGCGGTAAGACCCACTGGCAATGGTAGCCCCCACATTTCCCCAGGCATGGCAAGTCAACTGACCCGACTCTGGCACCCCAGCCTGGTCACGCCAAAAGGCGGCTTGGGCTTGGGGAGCAGCGGGCATGGCGATACCATCCTCCGCTTGCCACACCATCTGCACAGATTTAGAAGCCACCACATCAACGCAGTAGCCAGCATTGAGCAGATGCTTCAGGGCACGCACCGCGTAGATCAGAGCCGAGGCCCCAGTGATTCCTAAAATCAGCGGTGGAGTAGAAGCAGTAGGCATAGGGTATGCCTGCTGTTGAGGCAGATTTGCAGGTGAAGTCAAAGAAATGCTCTGGAATAGACATTGGACCGACCAAAGTGCCAGCCAAGCTTCAGAAATGAAAATTGGATCAGACCCAATTCGATTGAATAAAGCTCAATTCCATCAGTTCCCCATAGGGACGAACAGCCACGAGAGCGCTGAAGATTCAGGGATTAGCCAGTGGGGTTTGAGATTAAACCCGGTCCACCAAAAGAGACGCAACGTAGCATCTCCCTAACCAGGCCCATATCCAACGTTCCAATTCAATCCTCGTTCCAAGAAGCTCCTTTTCCAGTCTACGGTTTGGCTGGTCTCCAGAGAAGCTAGGAACAGGTTTATTCTGAATCGTCCTCAGTCTCCAAATCCAAGCCTACTTCTAGCTGTTGATCCACTTCATCCAGCTCATCATTTTCGCTGCCCCCCCCCATCACAATCAAATCAATTTGCTGACGGTAATAGTCCACGCTCTTAACCTGAACCTCAACGTGGTCGCCCAAACTATATTGCTGGCGATTCTTGCGGCCCACCAAACGCTGCTGGCGAATGCGGTGCTCGTACCAGTCATCCTTCAGGGAGCTGACATGGACCAAGCCCTCCACAAACCAACCATCGAGCTCCACAAAGAAGCCATAGTTCTGCACCCGTGTAATCAGGCCGGGGAAGACCTCCCCGGTACGAGCCTTCATCAGCTCAGCCTTCTTGAGGCCAATCAAATCCGCCTCAGCTTCCTGGGCACGATTCTCCCGCTCACCCAGTTGAACCACCGTGGCCTGGAATTGCAGCTCTAGCTCTTGGTGAATATCTGGGGGCAGGATATTCCAGGCAATGTACTCATGGAATTCACTGCTGTGCAGATCGACCCGTTCTTTAGAGCGCGTGGTGCGGCGATCGCGGCCATGTTCAAACACCGCATGGAGCACTCGCTGGGTCATCAAATCGCAGTAGCGCCGCGCTGGAGAGGCAAAGTGGGTATAGCCATTGTCCAAGGCCAAGCCAAAGTGTAATCCAGGGGTAAGGCTATAGGTTGCTGGCTTGAGAGTTTGCTGGAGCTGATAGATCAACACCCGCTCAGCATCATTCTCAGCAAACTTCGCTAGGAAGTTTTGGTAATCCCAAGAGATCACCACCTCCTCATCATCCAGCTCCATCTCGATGCCAAGGTTGGTCACCAGCTTGATTAACTCCTGGGCCGCAGGCACCTCGGGCAAGCGATGGGCACGGAATAGCAGGGGCACAGACAACGCTTGTAAATGCTCTGCTACAAGCTGGTTCGCCAAGACCATGAACTCACGAATGCGGGACCGCATCGTTAGCTCTCCCGTGCTGACCAATGCCCCCAAAGCCTCATCATTAAACGCGGCATTACTAAATACAGGCGAGACCTTCGCCGTGGCATCACTCAAATCCGGCAGCCGCTCTGGCAGGTTTAGCTCAAAAGAGCCCCTGGCATGGCGCTGGTTCTCCAGCAGCTCACCCACCGCATGCACCTGCTCCAACAGGTCGTAGACCGGCGCAAACTTCTTGATATTGCGCGTCTTGGACGTGCGCTCCAGAATCGCCTGGGCCTGATCGTAAGTCACCGCCGCATTGGCGTTGATCATGGAGGGCTGAATTTCGTAACGCAGCAGTTCTCCTTCTTCGTTGATGCTAATAAGCACCGACATGGCCAAACGATCCTTGCTGGTCTGGAAGCTACAGAGGTTATAGGCCAGATGCTCCGGCAACATGGGCAAGACGGTCTCACCCAGATACACCGCATTACCTCGCTGTTTTGCCGCTTGATCAATGGGGGAATCAAGGGGAACATAGCTGGCAACATCAGCCACATGGACAATCAAGCGCCAGCCTTCATCGGTTTTCTCAATGGAAACGGCGTTATCTACCATGTCCGCATCGGCACCGGGGGTTGCGGCATAAATCGCAACGGTGTCTAATTCCCGTAGATCCAGCCGCCCCTTCTGTTCAGCCTTACGCAATCGGGTGGGCAGGGCTTTCTCCGCAGCCTTCACTGCTTCGGAGAACTCTCCAGGCAGGCTGTGCTTACAGCAAACAATATCGATATCTGCAGCGGCTTCGGCATCTCCTCCCAGTACTTGGGTGACGCGACCCAGGGGCGCATGGCGACCGAGGGGATATCGCACCACCTCAACATTGACGAGGTGCTCATTGGCTTCGCTGAGGTCTTCGGTCTCCTGGCTCAAATCAACTTCAAACAGGAGGCGATCGTCCAACGGGACAGCCTTAAAGTTTTCAGTCGCAGCCTCATCCGCTTTAATGCGTGCCAAGACGGAGGTATTTGCCCGCTCCAGAATCAGCCGAACTTGTCCCTCGGGACTACGTCGACGGCTGGCTTCTTTGGTCACTGAAACGAGGACGCGATCGCCATTCCAAGCGTGATTCAGCTTGCTCTCGCGGATGTAGATATCCTCTGCATCCTCCGAGTCTTGGATGGCAAAGCAAAAGCCCTTGCTCGAGCAACGCAGTCGCCCTTCCACATAGCCCGTCTCTTGAACGCGGCGGTACTTGCTCCGCTCCTTTTCAATGATCCCAGTCTTTTCTAAGGCATCTAAGGCAATCTGCAACTGCTTCAAGCTGGATTCATCTTCGCAACCCAGCTTTTTTTCTAGAACCTTGGCACCAACAAACTTGTCATCGGCAAGGGTTGCCAGCAAGGTTGCAACGGAAAACTTCATGGAGGCCTCAGCGGATTGCGCTACGCAGTTGTAGGTCGAACGAACAGTCCAACAAGATGGACTCGGTCACTACGGCTCTCTTGAACGACTGCCTAGGAAAAGGTTTAACGGGTCGCAGATTGAAACGATGCTTCGGAGATTTGCGACAATCGAATTAAACCTCAAGCCTTAAGCCAGTCAACTTAGGCACATCTAAAAGTTGCCAGATCAAGAACCGATCCTAGAAACCGTAAACCTCTGAGTTACAGGCGTCAATGCCCTAAACAGAATTTTCAAGCCATGACACCGCCTTTGCGTAGAAGGCCTGCCTCTCTCTAAGTCATTGCTTCTTTGATTTTTCTCACAGGTACTCGTATTAAAGCCCACTAAGTAAGCCCAGAACTAAAGTTGCTTAGAAGCGTTCTCCCGTGATGATGTAAGTGATGCGATCACCAATGTTCGTAGCATGGTCCGCAATTCGCTCCAAGTAGCGAATCACCAGAGACATCAAGACAATAGGTTCAACCCCATTCTGCAGATCCGGCTCTTGAACCAGGGCGTTATAGATACTTTCGTAATCATCATCGACTAAGTCATCTTTTTCTCGAATGCTCTTTGCCGACTCCAGATCCAAGCTAGAGAGTGCCTCTAGGCTCAACGCCACCATGGCTCGGCATCGATCCAGCATCAATGCCACTCGGTCCGTCACAGGTTGTTCAGGATAGGGAAACAGCTGCACAGCCACCTCGCAAATATCCTGGGCGTAATCCCCAATCCGCTCTAGATCTCGCACCAGCTGCATCAAGGCACTGAGTAACCGCAGATCCTGACTCACAGGTGCCTGCAAGGCCATCAAATTCACGCAATCCTGTTCGATTTGGCGATAGAGGATATCGACTTTTTTATCCTGGCGAGCAATCTTTTGAGCAGCCTCTAAATCGCGAGCAATGAGCGCTTGACGGGAAAGCCAGCAAGAATTCTCGACGAGTGCTCCCATGCGGAGCACATCTTGCTGAACGCGCTTCATTTGGCGCTCAAAATGCGTTCTGGTTGTACTAGGGCTGTCAGAAAAAAGATTAATCATATGAATCAAGCTTAAAGGCTTGCCATCTGCTCTGGGAAACATCGACCTCGGGTACCCACCACGGTAGCCACAGGACTCAAGCATCCACAAAAACTGACAAAACTGATGCCCTACTTATATAGACAGGCTTTTGGAAACAATTTGAAAAAACCATTCTAGCGACTGCTCTCCAAAATCAGAGGTGATGGCCATGACATTTACCAATACCAACCCAAAGTCAGGCTCGCACCCATCCTCATGATTGCAGTGTTAAGGGATATTACGTGCATATTGCCGTTGGACGGCTATTAGCCGACGCTATGGAGAGCTATCCCTTCTGCATTGGAGCCACCAATAAGATGTCAGATTCACAAATCATTGTTGCCCTGCTTCTCTCTTTGATACCTGCGATCTTGGCTTACCGCCTGGGTACTGCGCTGTATCAGTAATAACTGATGACGTTAAAACTTGGTGTTGACTTACTCTCTTGAATCATCGAGGGTTTGGGCCAATGGTCAGTTTGCGCGTTAGCTAAAATCGGCCTTCCTCAGTTTTGACTGGGGATAGCCTGCGACTTAATCGAAGTCATGACGAGTCCCAAGGAGCGATCGCTCTTTGGGACTCGTCATTATATACATTCTTCAACGCTTTCCCAACAGACTTCCTGGCTCCCAAGTTTCTGCAATTGTTGTTTGCTCCCTGAGCCCTTTGCCTCAATGTCGGCCAACAGAATGTTGAGCGCTTTCATGGTGAGATCGCTTGGTCATGCTGCTGAGAGATCAGCAATTAAGCTGCTAATGAATGTATGACATGGGAGATGCCGTGACGATCTCTTGGGCAGAGGCATTGTCAGATGCAAGGTCAATTCAGGTCACATGACCTTCGCTCAGCTGTCAGTTTTCCACAAACCTCTAAATGGCTGGTGAGGACAAAGCGGCGGAGAGAGCAATCTGCCCATGGCAAAGAGCCTTCCATTAGAGAAAGATGCGCTATAGTAACCATTGCTTAAAGGCGCTGTAGGGTCACACCCCTTAGGGGGCTGAGCCCTCAGGAGTAATATCCCCAAGTCTTTGACACACCCAAAGAGTCGAAGTAAGTTATACGGACAAATTTGCTACGCGGGTTTGGGAGTCTCACCCCTCCTCTTATTCAGAGACGGGCTGGTTAAGCTACAACTCCTGCCTCGGTTACCTCTACCGAATCTTCCTAAATATGTACGCCACCACAGCGACCCCAGCCCGCCAACCTCGCCGTTCCAGAACTGCTCGCAAAACCCAGGCGACTCGCCCGCCCGTAGCACCGAGCAAAACTCAGCTCCAGACCATGCGGCGCAGTACCCGCCGTCAGGCTCTAGCCCAGCGCAAGCAGCAACAGCGCATGGCAGAGATGAAGCGTGAAACCCTCATCAAGTTATCCGTTAATGGCGTCTTGATTGCGGTCTCCGTAGCCGCCCTAGCCAAGTTGGTGCCGTCTCTTTGGACCCAGCAGTCCCAGCTCAAGGAAATTCGTTCTGAGCTGATTTCGACCCAAACTCGGGTGGGTCGCCTACGCAGTGACTTCAACCGCACCTTTGACCCCATGCAGGGCAGTGCCGTGATGCAGCAGCAAAGCTACCGCACGGACCCTAATCAAAAGCCTGTTGTGTGGGTTGAGCCCGGAACGAGTAGTGGAATTCAACAACCTTCGTACTAGAAATTACAAAAATAAAGTACAAGGGTACTATAACGCTGCGGCTTAGGAATGACAACCGTTGAGGAGCATTTCTTTGGGGTGAATAAGCGATATGAAGAAAGGCCGCAACTCAGTTAAGATTGCGGCCTTTTCCATGGGGGGATTCAAGTTGGCGGGATAGGATTCAGAGGCGATCGCTCAAGCTGTAATGACTGTGCTCTAACCGCCAGACTCTATCCTTTCATGGGACTGGCTTAGGGACTGTTTTGCAGGGGCATTGCTGCACCCCATTGCGGTTAGTTCTATGTCCACAACAGAATCCACGTTTCCCCAGGCTCAAGACCTCGCCCCCGAGAATTATTTATTCGTGGGTGTAGCGACCTGCTTTGTCAAAGAAGATGGCGAAGTTCGCGAAGTTACTGTCATTGAACCGGTGCCTTCTTCCACCAGCGAAACACTGCTGGCCGGAGTTCCGACTTCTTATAAAACGATTCATGCCACGACCCTAGGGAGCATCATGGCTGGGAATGAGCCCCAGCGCCTAGCAGAGTTTCCTGCAGAAGCTCAGTTCTGCCACGACTTCGCCTTCCGGGCGTCTTCGGCGGCGCGGACGTTCTTGCGGAATCCGGCTTATACCGAGCGGGTGGCGGTGGGGAGCAGCTATAACGAGCTGAACTACTCCACGGAGCGTAAGCGGGTGCTGAACGCGAAGCATGTGGTGAGTGCAGAAGATAATGTTAAGCAGCATTCCCACACCCATCAGGTGCTGTAGCAGGGTAGGGACATCGCAGCCATTTCCCTAAAACAACAGGGGGGAAGCCCTTTGGCCTAATTGAAGCCTCATTCTTTTGCCAAGACAAATCCCGAGTAGATTATCTGCTCGGGATTTGTCTTGGGGCTGGATGAAGGCTATGCGTTGGGTGTGTGAGCGGAAGCAGGGGGCTGCGATCGCAAACCCGATGAAAATTGCTATCTCCGTCAATTTTCCTGTGGGCAAACGATAGTTCGCTCCCTACAAGGGGATCGGGGATCAATGGATGAGAATTGAGTTTCACTCAATCGAACTTGGAATGAATCAATCTTGCTTTTACTGTTCCGGCAATTTGTATTGAGCTACGATGCGCTTGGCAAATTCTGGTACATGGGCATCTAACTTCTTGGGGTACTTTCGCTTAACGTGCAAGTAGTTGCGAGTGAAGTGGGAGTCGATGGAGAAGCGACCGTATTCCAAGCCCTTGGGACCAATTTTTTCAATCACGACGCCCATGAGCTTCGCCGCCCACATGGGGAGGGTGACGCCTTTTTCGTAGGCAGGGATGCTTTGCTGGACCGCAGGCTTGCGATCGCCCTGGCTCTCCACGGGCTGGGTCTTAATTTGGTCTTGGATCAACTCCAGCATTTCCGCACCGGTTTCATTGCGCACGACAATCCATTGCCAGCCAAAGGGCGCCCCCATGTAGCCCACCACAATATCCGCAAGGGCATTGGTGTAGTCGAAGCAGCTGAGGCAAGATGGTGCAAATACATCTTTGAGCTGGTTAGTTTTGAGGCCAAAGAACGGCACCTTTTCCTCGGAGCCATCCTCATGGCGGAAGTGGACATTAAAGTCCTGCATGAACTCGTAGTGGACAACGGTTTCGGGGGAGCGACTCGTCGTTTCAAGAAACTTTTTCAGACCATCGCGATGGACGTTATCCACGCAAGGCATTCCCAGGACATAGAGCTTTTCTAGGCCAATTTTGTCCTGTACGGCTCTCAGCGCTTGGATTTGGCAGCCCACACCAATAGCAAGCAATCGCTTCATGCCGGATTGCTCTACCAGGTCTAACACCGACAGGTTAGGTGAGAGCGTTGGTTTATTGACCCGTGCCGCCAGGATTTCCTCGGGTGTGCGGGCAATTATAGGCATGGGACCAAAGCGATCTTCTTTGGTGTTTTGTACACAAATGACGCCTTCTACCAGCCCCTTGTTCAGCATCTCGATCGCCAGAGTGCTGACAATGCCAGTCCATTGGGCTCCAGCAATGGGCTCTTTCTTTTGAGCAGCCATCATGTCTTGATGGACACCGAAGTAAAGCTCTTCAGGGTTGTCCAGATCGCGGGAGCGACCGTGGGATTGAGTTTCCAGATGGTCAAATTGCTGGTTTAGAAACGCACAGGCATCTTTGACGTAATGAATATAAGTCGTGTCACAGAGACCGCACTGGCTACAGAGGTCCTTTGCTGGGTAGATCCCGCCGGGCTTGATGGGGCGCGCTTTCTTGTGGGCGAGGGTCATAGTGGCGTGACAGGTAACGGAATGGCATCCATGTTGCGTTACTCCAAGCCTAGCGTTTGCGGGGGCTGGGCTGGGGCTTGTGAAACATAATGAAGCAAGGCTTAGCCGGGGGTGAAAGCCTTTCTACAGATAGCTCCACTAGCCTGAATTGATACCCAGTAGCACTCTGGAAATAGATGGGTAAGTTAGCTTACCTTGAACATATGCTGACCCTCGTTGAATGGGGGGCGAATTTGCTCCTTGGGGAATGAGTTTAACGAGAGCGATTTGAGCTTCCTTTTGTCCTGCTGCCTCGGCTGCACTTCCTATATCGATGACCCCAAACCATGGCTAATATCATTGCTTCTCCAACGACGGGTTTAGATGCGCTTGCCATTGGCTCCGCACTCAGGGCGGCTACGGAAGATCTGCAACAGGTCAATCCCGCCGTGGGATTACTGCGCTTCTTGGGGTTGGGCGCTGCAACTTTGGCGGGGTTTACATTTGCCTGGCAGAGCGATAGCGGGTGGGGCTTGGGGGTCGGTTGTCTGGTGGCTAGCCTGGCCTACAGCTTTTGGATTATCTGTGCGCATGACGCGGCCCATGGAACATTGACGGGCTGGCGATGGTTTGATGCGATCGCCCCTCGTCTAATCAGCTGGCCGATCCTGGTGCCCTATGGCACCTACAGCGAAATCCACAAACTTCACCATGCTTGGAACGCTACAGACCTACGCGACCCAGAACGAGTGCAGTGGACCGCAGCAGAATATGAGTCTGCGGGGAAGTTGGGTCGCTGGAACGTCCGGCATCAGTGGGTGGTGAATGCGGTCATCTTGGGTCTGCTGGGCTTAGTTTACAAATCCTTCAGCCAGGGCTGGCGACTGCGGGATTCTCGGCCTGGGCTGCGGCGACAAATGGCTTTAGACATGACGGGAATGGTTTTGGGTCAGGGCAGTATTGTGTTGATTTTCGTTATGGCTCAGGTATCGCTTGAGACCTGGCTGCACTATGCAGTAATGCTGTTGATCCTGGAGCGTGTCATGAGCTTAGTGATTCAGGGGCGAGACTATCTGGAGCATTATGGCCGCTGGCAACAGCAAGAGAACCATGTGCTGACCCAGCTCTACGGCACAAGCAATATCAAAACCTATGGTTGGGTCAATTGGGCCATGGGCGGGCAGCCCTACCATGGCATCCACCATGCTTTTCCTGGCATCCCTTTTAATCAGTTACCCCTGGCCCAGAAACGGATTGAGAAGATATTGAGCGATCGCCAATATCCGCCTCTCCCCACCGGTCAAGGCTACCTGGGCACCAGTTGGAAGATGCTGCGCCAGGGTTATGAGTTAATTCCCTAAGGAAATGCCCAGAAATAAAATACATCCAACTCAGTCTGGCAAGACTCCCCGGAACGGCTGGGGATAAATCCAAATCCCAAGGCTAAGAGCTCAAGCCTACTCAAGTAGGCTGAAACCCTCTCTTCGATGCTGCTCAGTCCGTTTCAACGGACTTGAGCTTTGAGCTGTGAACTTTAGCTCACAGCAGCCAGACGAAGTAAAACAGGCCAGGGGGGAATGCAGCTCTACTCTGAAATCTAGAGTTTGCCTTCAAACTGGCGATACCAAATCAAATTTCCAGCAACGGTTAAAGCTAACGCCGTCCCGCCCCCAGCAAAGCCCAACCTGGGCTGATAGCCCCAGCCCGTTAGATTGCTCAGCCATAATTCTGTCAGCTCAGAATGGGCGAAGAAATTGGCCATTAGGGGAAACAGGTACATCAACGCAGCCCCCACAATCAGCCAGCCCACCATGGAAATTAAAAGAAAGATGGTCTTCGCTTTAGATTGAGAGCCCATGGCAAGTTGTCTTCTAAAAATGGAGATTTATGGCTCTCAGACTATCACGGGGATTCTGGAGGCGCTCTAGGGTGTGATTTATAACGAGTTCTGGTTAAGCGAAAACACCAGGATTACATAAACCTCGAATTGTATACGTACCTAGGGAATAATCCATTTGACAGCAAGAGTCTAGCCATGGCGCGTATCCAATCCACCGGGCCCTATCGCAACATTGCGATCGCCCTCACCAGTCTGGGGATCGTAACGCTCCCCATTCTCAGCAGTTTGTTCATGCCCAGCCAAGCCGTCTCAACGGCTCCGGAGGCGACCCCATCCCTGCGGTCGCGCTTCCAAGCTGAATTTGAAGCCTTCGTCAGCGAACTCCAACGAAGCGACGCTTCTATGCAGGAAGCTCAAAAGCGCAGGCCCTAATAATCCACCCTCTGCATAATGCGAGGCAATCCACCCTAGGTTCTATTCAGCCACTCTGATTCCGACGAACGGATTTGCCCCTTCTAGAGGTTGACTCTCCAGCGATCGCTAACCGAATATCCCATTCCACTAATGACATCTAACTCCAAGACATCCAATTCCAAGACATCTCACTTCAAACCGGCATCCAGCCTACTCACCCTAGGCGCATTAGCCAGCCTCATCCTGCTCAGCGGCTGTAGCCTTCTAAGCGGCAAAGCCGATGTCAAAGAAGGCGCTGATATCGACAATCCCATCGCCGCCATTCAAAAAATTGCGACCCTCGCTGGCGAAGCTGAAAACTGGCAAAAAGAACTTGAAAACCTAGAACCAGTTGATCCACTTCCCTTCCAAGACTTGATCGCCACCCTGCCCGAACCTCCTGCAGATTGGGAAGCTGACGATGCCACTGGCTCAATCAACTCCATGGGAGAATTCAGCCTTTCCGAGGCTGGGCGTAGCTATCGCAGTGGCGATAAGCGCATCGAGCTTAAAGTCATGGACTGGGCTCACAATCAGGCCATGTACCTGCCGTTTATGATGGCAGCTCAGTTTAGCCAAGACTCCACTGAAGGCTACAACAAGGGCATTGAAATTGATGGTGCTCCGGGGCGCGAAGAATTTACCTATGCCACCAACAAAGGCAATCTGCAATTGCTCCACAGCAAGCGTTTCCACATCAGCATTGATGGCGATGGAATTGAACCTGAGGAGTTACGCGATTGGCTAGCAAAGGTCGAATTGCAAGAGCTGCCTGCAGGTGAGTAGAGCATCCAGGCTGCTGAGCAGATCCCTCACCAGTCCCTCAACTTTGTGTCAGCGAGGGACTGGAAACCGATAGGGTGGCTCAACTACGCCGCTAATGGCATAGGGCTGCTAATGGCGTAAACCCAACCGCCGTCGCTGTTTTGCCAGAGGTGGACAGATCTCTAACAAGGGCTCGAAGGAAGCGCCAATCCCGGTTTCTAGGGTTTGTCCCAACACGGTCTTGGTGATGACCTGGAGCTGCTGACGCTCTTCTCCCACGGGCATAATCAACTTGCCATCTACCTTTAGTTGCTCTAGCAAGATCGCAGGGATTTCGGGAGCAGCACCACAGATAATGATGCGATCGTAGGGGGCATGGCTAGCAGCGCCTCGGAAAGCATTCCCCGCCCTGACATGAATATTCCGATAACCCAGTTGCCCCAGATTTTGGTGAGCTTTTTCGCCCACTCGGGGAATGATTTCCAGGCTATGGACTTCCTTGGCAATTTGGCCGAGGATCGCAGTTTGATAGCCCAATCCTGTGCCGACTTCTAAGACTCGGTGGTCAGGCTTAATATCTAGCTGCTCCAGCATGTAGGCCACCACATGGGGCTGGGTGACCATCTGACCGTATTCCATGGGTAGGGGACGATCTTCATAGGCCCAGTTGCGATCGCGGGTGGGCACAAAATGATGTCGTGGAGTTTCAGCCATCGCCTTGAGGATGCGGCGATCGCGGATATTCCAGCCCTGCAATTGCATGACCATTTGCATGCGCTGACGCTCAAATTGCTTGTCTTGATCGACCGGCAAAACATGCAACCGACGATTGACTTTACGAACCATAACCATCTTCCTTTCTGCAACAGGAACAATCGCAGAGGTCGAGAAGCGTGACGTTGGCAAAAGAGCCAACGTAAAAACCGATTTGACTCCAAGGTCAAGGGGCAGGGTCGAACGGCAGAATCGCTAACGAATAGGAGGGTTCTGGCTAGAGCAAGGCTCTAGAATTTGCGTTGAACGGTGCGGCTGATCTTGGGGGCAGCGGGGCTCTAAAGCCACTTCCCCATCTCTCTATGCTTCTAGGCTAGATCGTCGGCCCTGTTTTTTAGTCGTAAAGCCATAAATCATTACGTAGCCTGGATTAGAGAAGATTCTCCCTAGTTAATTCTCGACCATTACAGGCAGAAAATGGCAGGGTTGGCAGTGGCACAAAGCGCTTAAACATCGCCTAGATATGGAGCTGAGCCGCAATCCAGTTGAGGTAGCTGGCCGAACCTTGGGTAATGGGCAAGGCGATAATTTCGGGGAGATCGTAGCTGTGGAGTTGGGTAATGCGGGCTTGCAATTGCTCAAATCGATCTAGGTCGGTTTTGATGATGAGCTGAATTTCTTCGTCGTGGCAAACCTTTCCTTCCCAGCGATAGATTGAGGTGACAGGGGCAAGGTTGATACAGGCCGCAAGGTTTTCGGCAATCAAAGCATGGGCGATGCGTTCAGCATCTTCCCGAGAGCCAGCAGTGGTTAAAACAACCCCAGGATTAATAGAGGAAGTAGCATCAGTCATGGCATCGAAATCATCAATAGAAAACCAAACTTGTAGGGGCAGGTTTTGTCCTTATCTTCAAAGCAACTCCCCAGAAAATACTAAACCTGCCCGGCTAAAGCGATCGCCCAGGGCAAATGTTGAGCAAGATCGAAAAGTTGAAATCTGCCGCTAAACCTGCCCTTGCCTAGAGCTCGGAGAAGCGGGCAAGGCAAGCTCTGTGCGCAGGTCAGCAATCGGCATGACCCAATGGTCTTCAAAGGGAAAAGCCAGGAGCATCTTAGCTTGGTGTCCGAGGTGAAGGCCAAGGTTACGGGCAGCCGTAATTTGCGATCGCTGCCCTGGAGCCAGCAGCGGATAGAGCCAGCTTGCAATTCGGAGAGCCAGCTTTTGTTGAGGGCTATAGCCCTGGGCCACGGCAAACGCTAGCACGCCAATTTCTCCGGCATAACTGGTATCAAAGCCCAGCAGCACATGAAAAATGTCATGGGTCACGGCGTAGCGCAGGGCAAAGGTATTGCGCAGCGCAACTTTGCTGAGGCTTGGACTGATGTTGAAGGGTTGAAGCTGGTTGTCGAGCATGTGCTGGGCGTAGACATGGCCAAAGCTATCGTTTGGCAGCTGGCTCAGCCCAGTTAAGTCAATCAGTGGGTGGTAACCTGCAACCTCCCCAAGCTGAGCCTCAACGGCTGGGCTAGCTTTTGCCCCCAGAGCATCGGCTTTGCGAATAGCAAAGTCACCGAGATTGCCGCTGGCTTGGAGGGCTCGGGCGTCGCGGATGAGTTGGAGTAGTGCAATCAGTTTGATCACAAGGTTTGCCCCTTAGCTTTGCTGTTGGGTTGGGCGGAGGAGAATGTCGTGTACTTCCACATGATCTGGTTGCTTCAGCAAGTAAGTTACGGCTTTGGCGATATCTTCAGCTTGAAGCATGGGGTGGCGACTGTAGGTGGCAGCGGCTTCGTCAGCGCTTTTGCTGTATTTTTCGGCGAATTCAGTCTCGACGATGCCGGGGCTGATGCTGGAAATGCGAATGCTACTGTCGGCTTGACGCAGCTCACGGCGGAGGGTTTCGGTGAGGGAGCGGACGGCAAATTTTGTCGCGGAGTAGAGTCCAGCGACGGCGGTGGGGATGCGGTGGCCGGACATGGAGCTGAGGTGGATGATGTGGCCTTTGCCCTGGGGATTGTCTTGGGTTTTCATGCGTGCGATCGCCTCCCTCGTACAAATACAAAGCGCCAGGACATTCACATCGAGCATTTCACGCCAGGCTTCAGTTGCTCCGGTCATCAGTGGCTCCTTGTGGCCTAGGCCAGCGCTATTGATGAGGACATCCACACGATTAAAGCGCTGGTCAATGGCGGCGAAAAAGCTGAGGATTTGAGCTTCGTCGCGCAGGTCTACGGCCTGGGTGAGAACATTACAGCCCTGGCCTTCCAACTCTGCCGCTAGGACATCGAGACGATCCTGGCGGCGAGCGCAGAGGGCTAGATTGTAGCCGAGCGTCGCGAGATGTTGGGCGATCGCTAAACCAATGCCGCTAGAGGCTCCGGTAACAATGGCAAGCGGGCGAGAAGAGACAGAAGGCATGAATGTAGCTGCGTTTAAATGAGGACCAATACCAATCTAGTTGGACCGCTAGAATAGGCATAGCTACATTGCGTAACCAATATGTATGGTTCAGCTCCTCGATAGGCTCACCACCGGCCAGTGTATTGTCCAGGCGGAGAGCTTTACCACTTTGGAAATCATGGATATGAAAAATTAGTAAGAGTGAATTAGACGGGCTAATTGAACTCAACCTTGAGCGATTGACTCAATGTACTTTGATGGCTGAGACAGATGCCGGGGAAGCCATTCGGCAGTTTCAGGCGGAAATCTAACGAGCAGTCAGTAATGGTAATTTCTCTACTCTCAAATTCTACTTCCCATGAGCGCTCCATCATTTGACTTTGATAGCAAAGAAACCTTTTCAGAGTTGTTAGATGAGCTGGAGCGCTTCATCGTTTATTGGCTGGGAGAACGCAAACCCGAATATGGCACACCGCTAGAGATTCTTGACCAACTATCCCTTCCAGAACCGCTCTACCGTTTATATGCATTCTGTGGGCGTTGGCCTAAGCCTAGGCCTAATGATTGGCATAGTCCTGATTCTATCGAACTTTTCTCCACACAGGATGTTCTACTGCGTCCTGAAAGCCTTCGGCAAACAGAAGATGGAAAGCTGGAATTTCTAGTTGAAAATCAAGGCGTTTGGACTTTGGTGACAGACCCTGAAGGAGAAGATCCTCCGATCTGGGCTGACAGTGAAGAAATGGGGAATCAGGATGGCAGTACATGGACAGAGATTTGCCCCTCATTAACGCAATTGCTTGTCACATTTTGTTTGCAAGAGCTGTTATTCGGAGCCAAACACAGCTATTGGGGTAAACCTCTCATCGAATATTTCAAGTCAGGACAAGCAAAACTTGCCCCTCTCTTCTTCAAAACCACATATGTCTGGGAATTTAGTTCACAGACATATTATTTAATGGATGATGAAGTTCTAGTCTGCCAGAGAGGAGAAAAAAGCTTTTCCTTTGGAGCAACTAGTCAGCTCGGAATGGAGAAATTACAGGCCTTACAGGGAGCAGCTTTAGCCCTACAAATATCGACAAATACAGATTGGAGTTTAGAAATTAAAGCTGATGGTTCCGGTAGAATATTCCACTGGCCGAGGCCGAATCATTTGAATCCGTTCACTGTGATGTCAGGTGCCGATCTACCGTTAGGGCTTTTTGATTTTGAGAATATCGTTGAACAATTATCAAGCTCTATTTCTCAGACTCAAAATGCTCAATCAAACTCAATTGCTTCTGTCCACTTTGAATATGAAGTTCAGAGCGACCCTTATTGGCAAAAGGTTGATGCTCCCCAGCTTGTCAAATGGCTATTTGATCAAGCGATCACTTCTGCAATAGAGCCCGGCCCAGAATTTCAAGAATGCCTGAAGAAAAATCCTCCACGCCTCAACAACAACGAGATCAGCGATTACCATTAAGTTGGCGTCACTTCACCGCCGCATCCGTCAGTCCATTCAACGCCCCACCAATCTTCTCAATCACCGCACTGCCACAGTCGCCCAACCGATGCCGCCCGCTGAGATAACGCGGATCGTTATAGGCCAACTGCACCTGTCCCTGTTCGTCTTCCCAAATCAAAACCTTCTGGGGTAGCTCAATCGCCAACGCCTGCTCACACTGCATCAGCGGCGTGCCCAGCTTGGCATTGCCAAACATCACCAACGTCGTTGGGCGCAAAGACAGCTCTGCATTGGCTGCATTCTCAGCATGGTCAATCACGCCAAAGATGGTTAGGCCCTTGTTTTCGAGGATATTCGTGAAGCGATCGCGCGTCTCTTCCACGCTATAGCCACTCGCCTTCACCACCAGCCCCGTAGAACCGGGCACCGGCTGAGCCTGGACAGAAGAAAGCGAATCCCACCGAGACTGGGAAACCGTCGCCATTCCTGCCCCAACCACTCCAGCAATCGCTGCCATTCCCAAAACCATGAACCGACGCATCTTCTGCTCCTCCAAGTCCTAGACAGAACTCCATACTAACGAAGCCATCGGGCTAGGACAAAACCAAGCTAAGAATGCAACGACTGACCCTTGAAAACCCAAATTGCAGTCGCCTAATGACGGCGAATGAATAAATATCGGGTTCCTAATCAATAAATTCCTACAGCCAGCCAATCACCTTGGCGTTTCACCTGCATAGGAACAACCGATGATTTACTCCGTATACGGCTATGGCAATAGAACCGTGGATTTAGGTGTCGTCAAGCACCAACACTGCTGCACCTGCGAACGGGAACGTCCCTTCAAAATTGTGCTGAACTATCGCTACTTCCACTGCAACTGGATCTTTTCCTGGGTCTCGCAAAAGCAATATTACCTGGCCTGCGATATCTGCCGTCGTGGCACAGAGCTAGACACCCAGGAGGTTGAAAAGAGCCTCACCCAAAACCCAATCCCCTTGATTCGGCGCAGTGGCTGGCTGTCATTGGGAACCTTAGTTGCCTTGGGGGTGATTGGGTCAATCATTGGGGGCATGGGCGATCGCCCAACAACGGTCAAAACACCCTATACAGAGCAAACCACCCCAGGTCGCTCATCTTCCCCATCAGTGTTTCCCAACGGCTTCTCAAGCCTAGAGCTTAGCGAGGATTAGTTGGAATATTCAGCGGCCTGCCGTTGCTGTCATAGATGGCAATCTCCCACTGACCATTCACGCTGACCTCAAAGGCCACGCGATCGCCCCGCTCACTCAAGCTGGGGTTGCGCACCGCCGTCTTCAAGCGCTGAGTAATATTGCGCGATTCCCGCCGCCCCCGCCGATATAAATAAATATCGCTGCGCCCATCTCGCACCCCGGCATAGGCAATAAACTGGCCATCCGCCGACACCGAGGGATGGCTCACCGCCGTATCCGCACGGTTCAGACCTGGTAAAGGAATCAGGTTGCGTGATCGCGTGTCAAACAGCTCCACTTCCTGGCGGCCCCGGCGATCGCTCACCAAGGCAATGTAGCGTCCGCCATGGTGAGCATCACGATCGTCATGGGGACTGCTGAGGCCGCCGCGATCGTTATTGGGATAGCGCACCAGCCGGCCCGCTGGGCCAACGCAGTTCGTGAGGAGAAAAAGGCTCGCGATCGCCAATCCCCAGCCCCCAAATCTCCTCCATCGCCATAAATTTTCAACCACGTAGGGGCGGGGTCTCCCCGCCCTTGATTGATCTGTGATGCGACAAAAACAAATCAAGGGCAGGGAAACCCAGCCCCTACCGTTCACATGATTACTGCCCATTGGACGCATCCTCCTGTCCACCAACATCATCACCCGGTGCCCCCACAACTTGGTCCAATTGAATGGAGGCCCCCCGATCAAACACCTCGATATCCCACTGTCCTCGACGACCACTTTCAAAGGCCACATAGCGGCCATCGGGGCTAATGCTGGGGTTGCGCACCGGCCCGCGAAATCCTGTCGTCAACATTTGGCGGCGCTGGGTGACGCGATCATACAGGGCAATTTCAGGCCGCCCCCGCTCACTCACCACATAGGCAATGTAGCGAGCGGAACGACTGAGGCTGGGGCTTTCCACCAAGGCATTGCGGCGGTTGAGGCGAGGAATCTCAAGAAAGCGCTTCTGCTCAATGTCATAGAGCGCCAAATCCTGCCGCCCGCTCCGGTTAGTCACCATGGCCAGGTAGCGTCCGTTGCCGCTCAAGGCAGGCTGAGTATCGCTGAAGCGGCTGTTCAGGCGAGAGTAATCACCAGATAGGGGCAGAACAGAAGCGCACCCGCTGAGAAATAGAGCGGCAAGTCCCAACGGAATACTCCATGGAGCTAGCCATCGCTTTTCCGCGATTCCTTCTTCAATGGTTTTGCCCACCCGAAAGCTACCCCCAATCAACAATTCAAAGAGGCTCAGGAACGAGGCTTAAACTACACCGTTGGGACGTTCACACAACTGCGGACATGACATGTCCATACCAGGAGTGAATCCCTTCTGGCTCAATTAAAAGCTTTGTTCCGAAGCATCATCTCAGTTCCCCAATGATAAATGCTGTCTCGAAACTGACCGCTCTCGCCAATGGCCTCTCAATCAAAAAGGAGCGGAACCGACCTGGGTCAGTTCCGCTCCTCGCTTAAGCCGCCAATGGAGTGGCAGTCTTCAATTTGTTAGTCATCAAACTGGTCAGAGTTATCGCGCTCGCTCTCGGGGGGAGGCGTCACAGGCTTGAAATCAACGTAGTCATCCTTGGCGGGAGCACCCAGGGGCTGCATCGGCGCACCGGGAGGCGGTGTTAGGGGGCGATTGCCCTGGTTGGGCGTTGCATCAATCACTGGACGGTCTGCACCGGGGGGGCGACGGTTAGGGCGCTCACCGGGGCGATCGCCACCAGGCCCAGGGCCTTCACCATACCCCCCCCCCATGGGAGCACTAGGACCAGGACGATCAGCGGGACCGCTAGGACGGGGGCGACGGCGGGGGGGCATATCGATAGGCGGACGATCCATGGCAGGTCGATCCATGCCCGGACCATTCATATTCCCTGAATTCCCATTGGGGCCATCCATCGGTCCGCCCATCGGTCCGCCCATGGGGGGACGAGCTTCATCTTCCAAAGGACGACTGAGGGGGCGACCCTCCATGGAACGCTCATCCCGAGGACGAGCTGGACGGGGGCGACGGGCATTGCGATCCGGGCCAAAACCTTCCTTGGCGGCTGGAGTGGAGCGGCCATCAACGTAGCTGGTGTCTTCTTCCCAGTCATTGCGACGGGGAGCCCGACCTTCCGGGCGGCGAGCCGGGCGGTCATCGGGACGGCCCCCAAAGTCATCAGGCCCGCCTCGACCTCGGTCATCAAAACCAGGATTGCGGGGACGACCAGAAGGGTCTAAGGAACCACGGCGGGAGGACTCATCGTAACGATCGTCATAGCCACGGCCCCGAGGGGGCTCACTGCCTTGAATGCGTCGCTGGTTCGGGCGAGGCTCGTTGAAGCGATCATAATCATCCAAAGAGGCTTCATAGCGATACACGCCATTGTCAGGACGACCAGGACCCCGAGCGGGGTCAGGGCGACGACGGGAGTCCCCCGCAAAGCGCTGACGCAAGTTATCAAAGGCACCTTCGCGATTCGGCGGCATCTGCTGATAGCTGTTTTGGCGATCGCGGATGTTCTGCCACATCAGCGAGACAATGCAGCCAATCGCCAGAAGGTTTTGGAACTCCACAATGCCGGGAGGCACTACCGTCATACTCGCCGAGGCGATCGTGGTAATGGCATAGATAATGCCAACAATGACGTAGGCAATATCCGAATCCCGTCGAATATCTGGCTTAACTCGACCAACCGCATAGAGCGCGATCGAGCCGACCAACATGATTAGCCCAAATAGCGAGCCGCCACCCATACCATTGTCCTCTTGTCATTCAGGCCGATGTAGATAGAAGTCCGAATCCCGTAGGGCATTCAAATCCTCCCAATCCCATCTCACGCCTTTGCTTCAAATATGTTAGCGGGTCTATGGTATCAAGAGCCGTCAGAATCGCCCAGAGTCAGGCAAACAGGATATTCCGTTCCCTAGTTGAGGTTAAGACAGATGTCGATGCCGACCCTTGCTCAAACCGAAAAAAATTGAGATGAGCCGTTCTACTAACCGGTTACTCGCTCCTCACCTCACAACTCGCCCCCAGCCTGACCCAGGCCCCCTTTCCCCCAGCCCGATAAACAAGGAGGAGCAGAGCTAAAAGCTCCACTCCTCCTTAACCAACCATCAATGACGATGCCTTAAAGCTCTAAAAGCCACAGCCAGCAGTTTCTAATAATTAACCAGCCAAACCGCAGTGGTTACAGGTTCACAATGAAACAGCTAGGACCAGCTATGAGCGCTTCGTGCCGTCAACCTTGGTGAGTAAAATCAGCGCGACAGTCGCAGGAACGACAATAATCAATCCACCAGCCAGAAGGCTCAGCATGAAATTAGTTAAAGACGGTGTCATGGATTTTCAGCCCCAGTAAATATGTTGTGAATGAGCCCTCAAGCGGGCGTGATCATATATCTTGATAATTCAGAGTTTAGCGGTCTTAGCCCCCTCTCGTTAAGATCTTCTTGGGAAAGTGTTTGCGTTTTGTAACCTTTGCCGACCCAAAAATCTTATTTTTCAACGCGGTAGCTTGCCATGACAGCCACATCAGCCTTAATCATCCTTCCCTGGGTTCTGGGGCCGCTGCTCGCGATCATGACCTTTATGTTCATTTTTCGCATCGTGTTGACCTGGTATCCCGAGGTGGAGCAGGAGAAATTCCCGTTTAAGCTAGTTATTTGGCCAACAGAGCCGTTTTTGGCCCCAACTCGCAAGCTCATTCCCCCCATTGGTGGCGTGGATATTACGCCCATTGTCTGGGTTGGGCTATTTAGCCTGGTGCGGGAGATTCTGTTAGGGCAGCAGGGGCTGATTACGATGGCTATTACCTCCGTTCAAGCTGCCGCTTAAATCTATAACTGCGCTCTTCAGCGTTGGAATCATCCGAGGGCTAATAGGCCAAGAAAAGCCCCGACCCAAGCAATTGGGTCGGGGCTTTTCTTGGCTGAACCTGGGCAACGGACCTAGTGGGCTGTTGCTCCGGTTCATCTATCAGCAAGGTCGCTTCACCTAAACAGCCGCCTGCCAAGTCAAATCAACCTGTCCCAAGACATGGTCCTGGACGCGTTGGGTTCCATTCATCTCCCAAGCCAGCACATCTCCGGTCAGTCCATGACGCCAGACAATATCTGCGCTACCGCTGCCGTTGAGGTCACGGGCTCCCTCGATTGACCAGTTGGTATCCGGCACAGTCTCTAAGGCGATGTCGCCTATAGCGTTGTAGCCGTCCATTGTCCGTATCAGGTTAATCCCTGCTGTTTGGTGGCGTAGGAGCAAGTCAGACTGGCCATCCTGATTAAAGTCTGCGATCGCTTCAATCTGCCAATTGAGATCTTCAATGGGCGCTAACGCCGTCCCGCTGGTCACGACTTCGTTTTCCAAATTCCAAACCAGATTGACCCCGGCAACTTGATGGCGCAAGACAAGATCTAGCTCTCCATCTTGGTTAAAATCTCCAGTCCCCACAAAATGCCAGTCGGTATCTGGAATTGCAGGTAGGGCCACATCGCCTATTGCCGTGGTTCCATCTGCTCCCAAGTGGCGAATGAGATTAATACCGTCGACCTGATGCCGCAACAACAAGTCTTGATTGCCATCCTGGTTGAAGTCGCCCACTGCCTCGATCTCCCAGTTGGTATCGGAGATTCTTCCCTGGAGGCTATTGCCAGTCACCTGGTAGTCAGTGGTTTGCCAAGCCGCGTTATCCCCTGTAATGCTATTGCGCCACAGGATATCGAACCCAGCCAGATTCGCGGTGGGAACCGCTTCCGCAACTGCTTCTGTTAGCGCCCCGTTGGCCGCATTTGCACCCGTCAGGAAGTTATTCGCATCCAACGTATCGGCATTCACGCTCAGTAAGGTTGCCACGGTCTCAAAGCCCGCGCCAGCATCCACTAGGACCAGCGTATTTAGACCCACTTGCTGCAATTGAACATTGCCACCCAGCACCACATCTCCCGGTACTAAGGACGTTAGGTCGATGCGATCGCGGATGATTTCAAAGTCCATGACCAGGTCGCCAAACTCACTGGCAGCGTTATAGACAAAAACATCATCGCCCTGACCCCCAAAGAGCGTGTCGGCACCAACCCCTCCCTCAATCCGGTCATCGCCCGCCGCGCCGCGCAGGAGGTCATTGCCACTGCCGCCCTGGAGCCAGTCATTGCCGCTGCCACCGTTGAGCAAGTCATCGCCATCGCCACCCATTAGGGTGTCGTTGCCGCTGCCGCCATTTATAAGGTCATTGCCGCCTAAGCCGTTGATGCTGTCATCGCCAGAGCCACCGTTGGCAATGTCATCTCCCTCGCCAGTATTAACGACATCCTCGTCGCTACCCGCGTTGACCACGTCATTACCGGCGCCACCCACAGCAGTGTCGCCGTCGCTGCCGCCGTTAATAACATCGTTACCAGAACCACCATCAAGCGTATCCGTATCGCTCAGGCCATTGAGAATGTCGTCGCCAGTTCCACCATTAACCGCATCAGCCCCCCCCGTGCCGGGGGTGTTGATGGAAGCAGTGCCGGGCTGTTGGAAGTCTGGGGTGCCGTCTCCATTGGAATCCGTAGGCCCATCCCCACCGGGATTGCCAAACCCGGTTGCAGGATCAACTGGATCAACAATGCCGTCGCCGTCGCTATCAGGGCCATCTACCCTGCCATCGCCATCTGCATCAGAGGCACCGTTGCCCCCTTCAACTACGTCAGGCACGCCATCGTTGTCACTGTCTAGGTCCAGGATGTCGTCGATGCCATCGCCATCGCTATCCGGGGCATCGCCACTGCCACTGTCGCCAAAGCCTGTTGCAGGATCAACCGGATCTAAAATGCCATCGCCGTCACCATCAGCGCCATCGACTGTGCCATCGCCATCGCTATCTGCACTGCCGTTGCCGCTTTCGATCACATCGTTGATGCCATCGTTATCGCTATCGAGGTCTTGGTAATCCTCCACGCCATCGCCATCGCTGTCCGGTGCATCGCCATTGCCAGCATCGCCAAATCCAATGGCTGGATCAACGGGGTCTTGGATACCATCACCGTCGCCATCCGGTCCATCAATGGTGCCATTGCCATCGGGGTCTAAGGCAGCGTTGCCCCCTTCAACCACATCGTTCACACCATCATTGTCGCTGTCGAGATCCTGATAATCTTCGACGCCATCCCCATCTGTATCCAGCACCGGAACCGGGGTGCCACCTTGGCTGGGGTCAACCACATCATTGATGCCATCACCATCACCATCAACAGGAGCCCCCGTGCCCACAATGCCATCGCCATCGGGGTCAGATCCACCCGATTCGAGCACATCGTTGAGGCCATCATTATCGGAATCCAAATCTTGGAAGTCCTCAATGCCATCACCATCGGTGTCAATGGGAGGAGTTGCAGGAACACCTGTTTCAGTTCCAGTTTCAACGGCATCTGGCAAGCCGTTGGCACCGGTTGGTCCATCAACCATGCCATCGCCGTCACTATCTGCAGCGCCGTGGCCTGCTTCATCTACATCCAAGATGCCGTCATTATCTGCGTCCAGGTCGAGGGAATCGACGATGCCGTCGCCGTCAGTGTCGAGGTTGCCATCCCCTTCCGCGGTATCGAGGATGCCATCGTTGTCATCATCCAAATCTTGGCTGTCGGGAATGCCATCGCCATCGGTGTCGAGGATAACGCTGAGGTCAATGCTGGCGATGTCGGTGCCGCCATTGCCGTCGCTCACGGTGTAGTCGAAGTCGACGGGACCGACGTAATCGAGATCAGGCGTGAAGGTGAGCGTAACGCCATCTGCTCCGAGGCTGACGGTGCCGCCGGGTACTGCAACGGCAGGGCCACCGGGAAGGATGGGATTGCCATCAATTTCGCTGATGGTTAAGGGGTCACCATCCAGATCACTATCGTTGCCCAAGGGAGTTAGGGTTAAAGCTGTGTTTTCTGGTAGAACAAAGGTGCCATCATTCGCAGCCACTGGCGCATCGTTGGTGGAGGTAACTGTGAGGTCAACGGTGGCAGAATCCGTACCGCCTTGACCATCGCTGATGCTGTAGGCAAAGTCAGCTGGGCCGTTGTAGTTCGGGGCTGGGGTAAAGGTGAGGGTAATGCCATCTGCATCCAGGCTCACGGTTCCACCGGTAACAGCAACTGATGCTCCACCTGGGGTGATGGGATTGCCATCGATGTCAGTGACCGTTAGGGAATCGCCATCCAGGTCACTGTCGTTCGCAGCGACTGGGGAAATCACGAGCGGTGCATCTTCAGCAGTGCTGAGGGGGCCATCATTGACTGCCACGGGCGCGTCATTAACCGGGGTAACGGCGAGGTCAACGGTGGCAGAGTCGGTGCCGCCCTTGCCATCGCTGATGGTGTAGCCGAAATCGGCGGGACCGTTGTAATTAGCGCTTGGGGTAAATGTCAGGGTGATGCCGTCGGCAGCTAGGCTCACGGTTCCACCGGTAACTGCGACTGGGCTTCCACCGGGGGCGATCGCATTACCATCGATTTCAGTAATCGTTAGCTGATCACCATCCAAGTCACTGTCATTGGGAGTGACGGGGGAAATGACCAGAGGTGTATCTTCAGCCGTGCTCAGCGGACCATCGTCAACGGCGACGGGTGCATCATTCACCGAGGCAACGGCGAGCTCCACCGTGGCGGTATCACTGCCGCCCTTGCCATCGCTAATGGTGTAGCCAAAATCAGCCGGGCCATTGTAATTCGCATTGGGAGTGAAGGTTAGGGTGATGCCATCGGCAGCCAAGCTTACCGTCCCGCCTGTAACCGCAACGGGATTGCCATTCGGTGTAATGGGATTGCCATCAATTTCAATGATGGTCAAGATATCGCCATCAACGTCGGAGTCATTCGGTGTGACGGGGGAGATCACCAGAGGTGTATCTTCAACTGCGGTTAGCGGGCCGTCATTAACAGCAACAGGTTCATCATTGACTGACGTAACTGTGCCCGAGACCGTTGCATTGTCGGTTCCACCCTTGCCATCACTCACGGTGTAGTCAAAGTTGACTGGGCCATGGTAGTGAGGGGCAGGATTGAAGGTGAGGCTGCCGTCGAGATTAACGGTGACGCTGCCAGAGCCATCGCTCAAGGGGACGGTATCACCTGGATTAACGGGGGTTCCTTCGATCTCACTGACCCTGAGGATGTCATTATCAATATCGCTGTCATTGGCCAGCACAGGAATATTGACTGGGCCATCTTCAGCCGTGGTGAAGCTGTCATCTGAGGCAATGGGTACATCATTCACCGGCGTAACTGTGCCGGTCACGGTTGCAGTATCCGTCCCGCCATTGCCATCGCTGATGCTGTACTCGAATGTGGCAGGACCGTGGTAATTGCTAACAGGCGTGAAGGTGAGGCTGCCATCGGCATTGACGGTGACGCTGCCGGAGCCATCGTTTAGGGCAACGGTATCGCCAGGCATAACGGAGTTGCTTTCAATGGCGCTGATGCTCAGAGGGTCACCCTCAATATCGCCATCGTTGCCCAGTGCAGGAATGTTGATGGACGTCTCTTCAGCCGTGGTGAAGCTGTCGTCGGCTGCCACCGGAGCGTCATTAACACTGCCAACGGTCAGGTTCACCGTGGCAGAATCGGTACCGCCTTGACCATCGCTGATGGTGTAGTCAAAGTCAGCCGGGCCGTTGTAGTGGGGGGAAGGTGTGAAGTTCAGCGTAATGCCATCCCCAGCCAGGCTGACGGTGCCACCAGTCACCGCAATGGGGGTGCCGCCTGGGGTGATGGGACTGCCGTTCACTTCCGTAATCGTTAGCGCATCGCCGTCGATGTCAACGTCATTGGTGATGGGCGAGATGGCGAGGGGGGTGTCTTCTAAGGTGCTGAGTGGGCCATCGTTGATGGCATCAGGGGCATCATTGACCGGGGCGATCGCGCCCGTCACAGTCGCGGTACTGGTCGCGCCATCGCTATCGATGATGCTGTAGTTGAAGCTAGCAGCACCGTTGTAATGGGGAGTCGGGGTAAAGGTGAGGGTCCCGTCGATGTTAACGGTGACGCTGCCCGTCCCATCGTTCAGGACCACGGTGTCGCCAGGAGCCACGGCGGTGCCATCAACCGAACTGATGCTGAGCTGAACGCCATCAATATCGCCGTCATTGCCCAGCACCGCGATCGTAACGGAGGTATCTTCCAGGATGGAGAAGCTGTCGTCTACGGCGACTGGAGCATCATTGACGGACGTGACCGTGAGGTCAACGGTGGCAGAATCGGTACCGCCATTGCCATCGCTAATGGTGTAGTTGAAGTCGGCAGGACCGTAGTAGTTCGGGTCTGGGGTGAAAGTGAGGGTGATGCCATCGGCATCCAGGCTAACCGTGCCCCCCGTGACCGAAACGGGTGCGCCCCCTGCTGTGATGGGGTTGCCATCAATTTCAGTAATCGTCAGCGGATCACCATCCGAATCGCTGTCATTGGCGACGGGAGTAATGACAAGAGGTGTATCCTCAACTGCTGTGAGCGGACCATCATTCGCAGCAACGGGGGCATCGTTTACGGAGGTAATGGTGCCGGAAACAGTGGCCGTATCAGTGCCGCCCTTGCCATCGCTAATGGTGTAGCCGAAGTTTGAGGTGCCGTTGTAGTTAGTCGCAGCCGTGAAGGTGAGGCTGCCGTCTGGGTTAACGGTGACCGTCCCGGAACCATCGCTCAAGGCAACGGTGTCACCGGGGTTAACCGCATTGCCTTCAATTTCACTGACGATGAGAAAGTCGCCATCAATATCAGCATCGTTACTGGATACAGGAATATTGACGGTGGCATCCTCCGCAGCAATAAAGCTGTCGTTGGTAGCCGCAGGAGGATCATTGGTTGGGGTGACTTCCAGATCAACGGTTGTGGAGTTGGTGCCACCATTGCCATCGCTAATGGTGTAGTCGAAGTCGGCTGAACCGTTGTAGTCAGGATTAGGGCTGAACGTTAGGGTAATGCCATCGCTAGCCAGGCTAACGGTTCCACCGGTCACTGCCACAGGTGCTCCCCCTGGCACAATCGGATTACCGTCAATTTCAGTGATGCTTAGGGAGTCACCATCCGCATCGGTGTCATTGGTGAGGGGGGAGATGACGAGGGGGGTGTCCTCGGGGGTGGTGAGAGGACCGTCATAAACCGCATCTGGTTCATCATTCACTGGCGTGACGATGCCTGAGACAGTGGCAGTATCAGTGCCACCCTGGCCATCGCTAACGGTGTAGTTGAAGCTGGATGGACCGTTGTAGTCGAGGGTTGGCGTAAAGGTGAGGCTACCATCTGGGTTGACGGTGACGCTGCCGGAGCCATCGTTGAGAACCACGGTATCGCCGGGATTAACTGGCGTTCCCTCGATCGCACTCACGCTCAGAACATCACCATCAATGTCACCGTCGTTAGGCAAAACGGGAATCGTGACAGCGCTATCTTCCAGCGTGGAGAAGCCATCATTCGTTGCCACCGGGGCATCGTTGACCGGGGTGACTTCTAGGTCAATCGTTGCTGAATCGGTGCCGCCATTGCCATCGCTAATGGTGTAGTCGAAGGCGACGGGACCGTTGTAGTTGGGGTCGGGGGTAAAGGTGAGGGTGATGCCATCGGCAGCCAGGCTAACGGTGCCACCTGTAACCGCAACTGGACTGCCACCGGGGGCGATCGCATTGCCATCCACTTCAGTGATGGCCAGGGTATCCCCATCTATATCACTGTCATTGGGAATCGGAGAAATGACCAGGGGCGTCTCTTCCGCCGTGCTCAGCGGACCATCATTGACTGCCACTGGAGCATCGTTTACAGGCGTCACGGTGCCGGTCACGGTTGCAGTATCGCTGCCACCTTTCCCATCGCTAATGCTGTAGTCGAAGTTAGCGGGACCGTTGTAGTTGGGAGCTGGGGTGAAGGTGAGGCTGCCATCTGGGTTCACGGTGACGCTGCCGGAACCATCATTTAGAGCAACGGTATCGCCAGGGTTAACCGGCGTTCCCTCGATCGCGCTAACGCTGAGAAGGTCGCCATCAATATCGCTATCGTTGCCCAGAACAGGAATAGTGACAGAGCCATCTTCCGCTGTGGTGAAGCTGTCATCTGTGGCGATCGGGGCATCGTTAACCGGGGTGACTGCGAGATCAACGGTGGCTGAGTCGGTGCCGCCATTGCCATCGCTAATGGTGTAGTCGAAGTCGGCAGGACCGTTGTAGTTGGGGTCGGGGGTGAAGGTCAGGGTGATGCCATCGGCAGCGAGGCTCACCGTGCCACCGGTCACTGCTAGGGGTGCTCCACCGGGGGCGATCCCATTGCCGTTAATTTCAGTAATCGTCAGCGCATCGCCATCAATATCTGTGTCATTGGCGGTGACTGGAGAAATGACCAGAGGCGTATCTTCTGAAGTACTCAGCGGGCCATCATTGACTGCCACAGGAGCATCATTGACGGGTGTAATTGTGCCCACAACCGTGGCTGTGCTGGTGCCGCCCTGGCCATCGCTAATCGTGTAATTAAAGGTAGCCGGAGGACCGCTGTAGTTAGGCGCTGGCGTGAAGGTGAGGCTTCCATCTGAGTTGAGTGTGACAGTCCCGGAGCCATCGCTCAGGGGCACGGTATCGCCAGCATTTACGGTTGTTCCATCAATGGCGCTGACCGTGAGGGAATCGCCATCAATATCGCTATCGTTATTCAACACAGCGATCGTCACTGCGCCATCTTCTTGGGTGATGAAGCTGTCATCCGTTGCCACCGGGGCATCGTTGACGGGGGTGACTTCTAGGTCAACTGTTGCTGAATCGGTGCCGCCCTTGCCATCGCTGATGGTGTAATCGAAGTCAGCGGAACCGTTGTAGTCCGGGTCGGGGTTAAAAGTGAGGGTGATGCCATCGGCAGCCAGGCTCACTGTGCCTCCGGTAACGACAACGGGTGCTCCACCTGCCGTAATAGGGTTACCGTCAATTTCAGTAATCGTCAGGGTATCGCCATCTAGATCACTATCATTGGGCGTTACCGGAGAGAAGGTTAGCGGTGTCTCTTCAGCCATACTGAGCGGACCATCGTTGGCCGCCACGGGGGCATCGTTAACTGGCGTGACTTGGCCCGAAACCGTTGCAGTATTGGTTCCACCCTTGCCATCGCTGATGCTGTAGTTGAAGCTGGCAGGACCGTTGTAGTTCGTTGCTGGGGTGAAGGTGAGACTGCCATCGCTATTAACGGTAACGCTGCCAGTACCATTACTCAGCGGCACCACATCGCCAGGCATGACGGGCATGCCTTCGACTTCGCTGATGGTAATGACATCTCCATCCACATCAATGTCATTGCCCAGGACAGGGATATTGACAGTGCCATCTTCCGCCACCGTAAACAGATCATCCGTTGCCACAGGTGGGTCGTTGAGCGGGGTAACCTCCAAGCTCACTGTTGCGGTATCAGTCCCGCCGTTGCCATCGCTGATGGTGTAGTCGAAGTTGGCAGAACCGTTGTAATCCAGGGCTGGCGTGAAGGTGAGCGTAATGCCATCGGCAGCTAGGCTCACTGTGCCGCCAGTAACGGCCACGGGGGCACCGCCTGGGGTGATGGGATTGCCCTCGATTTCGGCGATCGTTAGGCTGTCCCCCTCAATATCAGTGTCATTGGGAGTGACTGGGGAAATAACTAGCGGTGTCTCTTCTGCTGTAGTGAAAGGGCCATCATTTAAAGCAACCGGTGCATCATTGACCGGAACGACATTGATGGTGCTAATGGCAACGTTGCCTTGATTGCCCGCAGTGTCAGCCAGAATGACCTCAACCTTTCTAGGGGTCGCGTCGGGATCTTCACTGTTGTTATTAAAACTGATCGCCTCGATCGCCTGCTCAATTTCAGCCGGAGTCGCCCCCGTTGCCGAAGTCAAGGTAATAATGACTTCTCCCCCAGGTCCTGCGGTTGTGGCCGCAGTAAAGCCAGGCGGTAGATTCCCGACATTCAGAGAATCTCCGGCCTGGGGATTGGTTAGGGTAACGGTTGCACTGCCGATGGCACCGCCATCAAAGGAGATAACGCGCGTATCTGCATCATCATCGCTGGTGCTAGGAGATGTAATACCAACCGGTGCACCATTTTCCGTGAAGGTCGTCTGGTAGTCGTACCCCGTGGCTCCAGAGCTATTATCACCATCTAAATCGATAATTGGAACAATAAAGGGAGAGGCCTCCTCAATGCTGCTCATGCCATCGTTACTGCCATTGGGGGTCGATTGCAGAATGAGGCTGGCGCTGGGGCTATTGGTCTCGTAGTCAAAGATCTGAATGATGCGGCCGCTGCTGTTATTGAAGGCAAACATATTGCCGTTCACATCAATCCAAACCGCACCATAGCCTCCCTTGAAACCACTCAAGCCAGAGATATTCGTGGCCGTCACCGTGCCAGTGGTGCTGCCTGCTGGAATCGTGACTCTCAGTAGTTTTTGCGAGCCGTTGACCCCCACAAATGTGATGTCGCCATTGGCCTCGGCGATCACCGACATATCAGCGGAGCCAAAGCCAACCCCATTCAGGGTGTAGTTCGTGACCGTACCGGTCGTGACATCAATTTTCTGGAACTTGGTGTTGTTGGAGCGGATCCAATAAGCTCCCTGGGAGTCCACTGCACCGGAATAGCTTTTATCCGCTTTAATTCCGGTATATTCAAGGCTGCCATCGGAATGAACGCGAATGACATCATTGCCATGCATTCCATAGATGTAGTTATCTACGGGGTTGAAACCAGTGGCGTTATAGGCAACCTGCTTCTGGCCGATGGGCTCATAGCCGCCTGTGAAAACGTTGAGAATATTGAGTTGACCGGACAGCACCTGATACATGGCCGGTCCCTCAGGAAAGGGACCGAGTTTGTGCTGCCAGGTTTGCTGCGCTGCGGAGCTGATGGCGACAGCGGGCACCTTGTCCTGCGTCGAAACATCCAAGTCCCAATTTCCGCCGAGGCTTGGGTGGCCGATGGGGGTGGTTGAAGCGGCGATCGCTCCCCCGGTCATCCGTGCCAACTTCTCGACAAACTCTTGTCCGGCATCCCCCGCAGCCACATTGCAACCGTAAAGCAACAACTCGGATGCTGACCAAGCTGCCAAGTCATCTGCATAGCTAGCCAATGTATCGAGGCTTAGCGCTGCATTGCCCAAGTCGAGGCAGCCCGGTACACCATGGGAAATGATGTGCAGTTCCAGGCTCTCGCCTATTTGGCCTTCTGCCCTGAGCTGAGCGATCGCCGCTGTAATTTGTTCAACACCATCTCTCTCCCCCTCCAGCAAGCAAACGCGAACAGAAGCATCAAGCTCAATCAGCAACCTTTGATAAGCGGGAACACTAGCATCAACAAATAGAATCTGAAACTTCGAGGTTGCGTTGCTCATTGTTGATATAGGTGTCAGGAACAATAGTCAGGTTGCAGTCGTAGAGGTGATGAGTATGGGCGAGAGTCAAGCTTCAGCTCTAAATCTCTGAAGAAAAGAAACTCTGGATTTCATCTTGTTGACTTAATGGCCCGAATTTTCAGAGCTGGTTTATTGGTCTTCAAAGAGAAGAATTATCGGCTTCTAGCCAGATTTTAGTGAGATTTAACGAGAATTCATGAATCAATCTTTCCCGGAAAAGAGCATCTCGACTTCAGGGAGAAGATAAATTCAGCAATAGCAATGAGATGACTCGTAAGTTCTACCGAGTAGAGATAAAACTGAGCTAAATAATGTGATTTCTGAGTTAGAGCTACTACGCAATTAGATTGTGCTTACAATCACAATTCTTGGATGTAGCGAATAAATAAAAAGTCTGGTGTTGTTTCTAACATTGAGCCATGCTTTAAAGCTAAATCAAGCTAATAACGATACTGCGGACAGTTTTGATGCGCAACGACAGAATGAGGGCTTCAGCCATCTTTAAGACTCTGTTCAACAAGGAAAAATCAGGGGTTTCAGGCTCTGATTTTAAAACTCAACATCATTTACCCCACCATAATTAGATGGCTATTTGATTTAGATTCTCTCTGCAGCATTCACACCCCTATTCATCACAGAGGCTGACAACAGCAAGTATTAGTCTCATCCAGGCTGAAAAGCAGAAGGGCACTCCGATTTTGACTTTGTTGAAATCGGAAATTTTATTTAGTCGATACAGTTCCCACTCTCATTCTCAAAAGGGGTCGTATCAGGAGTCGCTGTATTGGAAGCAAAGACAATAAGCGCATTATTGTTTGTCGCAATCACATTCGCGATATCCTGGACTTGGAAACTCGGCAGTCCTCCTGTGGAGGCTGTCGTTAGACCCGTCAGTAGAATACGACTCCCAACATTGTTACCTCGAACCACAACACAGGTGGTTGGACTCCCTGCATTAGCGGGTGATGAAGTGGTTGCAATATCAATATCTGACGTGCCCCCGTTACCATTGACAGTATTATTCGCAATACCAACGACGGGTAAAGAGGCGAGGTTCTGAGCATCAATATCAACGCCTTGCCCGCCATTTCCAGTAATCACATTTTCACTAGCACCAACATCACCACTGCTCACGTCGTTGCGCCATTCTTGAATGGAAGTGTTTTGAGCCAAGGAGCTAATCCCATCCCCTATATTCTCAGTAACTTGATTTCCTCGAATGACAATCTCTTGACTACTGGCATCCGCTAAATTGATATTGATGCCAGCCCCACCGTTATTGGCGATCGCGCTGTTACGCACCACAAATTCCTGAGTCGAAGCTGTCTGAGTCACCCCTGTGGGAGGCGTTCCCAGGAGCGTTGATAAACCATCCCCTGCATTATTGCGAATGTTGCTGTTGGTAATATTAATTTCCTGGGCATGGGCACCCACATTCGCGCTGATGCTAATCCCTGTGGCACCACTGCCATCCACAGTTCCCTGATCAAAGAGAAACTCCTGACTGCTGGTGCTACTCAGAGCATTTCCTGTTGCCTGAACAATAATCCCCTCGGCAGTACTATTCAAAATCGAGTTATTTAAAGCTGTACCCCCAGGTAACCCCACACTGGTATTGGTCGCGTTGCTGGGGGTCACTGCAATATTCTGAGCAGGTACCTCTGGCCCCACCGTATTGCCAATGGTCGAAAACTCCATTCCCACTCGGTTATCTGCAAGCTGGTAACCTGCAATCGTGAGATCCAATGATTGGGTTGAAGTGGTGTTTTGAGCGAAGATACCGCGATCGCTTGAACCCGTAATTTCGTTATCGAAGAGGACAACGCTACCCCCGACGTTCTCTAAGAAGATGCCATTGGCACCGGATCCCGTGATGCGGTTGTTGCGCAATTCAGCATTTCTAATATTGCTGCCAGCCACGGCATTTTGACTCGCCCCCTGGAGGTTAAATCCAGCCAAAATCGTGCTGTCGCCCAGGGTCACTAGGTCGGGGGAACTGCCACCTGCGATCGTTGGAAAAACGCCATCTCCAGAATCTGGTAACGCAACACGAATGCCTACAGCATCTGGATTGTTGGCGACATCAACATTGAGAAAATTGTCTCGGTCAAACGGCAAACGTACAGGGTCCGCGTCAAATCCAGTAAAACTGCGCCCTGCAATAAATTGCTCTGGACCTTGGGACAGCACCCTAGCTCGATCCGGAATGGTGAAACTAGGGATCGTCGTACCTGCCGCCGCAATCTCACCATCGACGTAGATGATAGTGTTGGCATTATTGTCTGGATCGGGATTTGTATTTACGAAGGTAACTGCATCAGCAACAGTATTAAAGGGGGTTTCATAAGTACCATCTCCAACAGCACCATCCAGAGCAACATGGACGAACCGATAGGTACCAAAACCATCGGCTTCATTGCCTTCTTCAGGGTTTCGTAGGGCTTCAGTTACGGTTTGCCTTGTAATATCCACATCTTCACGCTGCTCAACCGCCACGGTGTCACGGCGATGAATTGAGTCGCGTAACCGGATGGGAATCTCATAAGCCGCTTGAAACGCTTTCTCCTCATCTTTCTGGAAGCGGAGCTGAGGCCAACTTGCACCAATCGAAACAACAAAATTAGTGCCAAAAACACCGTCATGCTGAAGCGAAACACCTGCCTTAAAGTTCGACTTAAAATTTGCTGCGAGGCGCAGCTTCCCTCCCCAACTGCTGTTTTCACCGGAGAGCCAATACCCCCCGGCTGCCCCCGTCAATTCACCCCCCTCCCACTCACTTAGCTGAGTCGCAATCTCAGCATCAAAACCGCCTAAGGCTTCTTCTTCTTGACGAATGCGTCGCCGCTCATTCACTGCAGAGAGAACTAACTCATTATTCTGAAACCCACTATGGGTTTGCACAAGACCTTCAGAGTGAGTCTCGCTCAAAATATTGAGGCTTTGCCCCAAAGGAACATAACCGTTTAAACGGAAATCCCAATCTTCTGCCAAGCGTTCGTAGCCTGCAGCCAGTTGATAGAAAGTACTCTCATCGGTGGAACGACCATCAAAACCAATATATCCACCTCGAATCCGTTCGATATCTCCATCAACCCCACGGTGCCCTAAATCTAGGCTCCAGCCGAGATTTCCCCCATTATCCAAAAGGAGGTCACCTTCTAAAAAGGTAACCGTCTCTCCGGGAGTTTGATTTAACGGAATGAACCCTCCCACCCCAGTGATACCGTCAAATCCGGCACTTGAACTTTGATGCTTAAGGTTGAAGCGTGCTGGGATCTTCAGAGCTTCAAGCTCAGTAGAAGTCGCAGTCCTCTCACTATTTCCAGCCTGAAAAACGCGATTATCTGAGGTTGTTACCCTGGGTGAGTCAACTTCAGAAAACTCTGCTGCTGTAGATATATCAGCAATAGGAGTATTTATGGAACGGTCGATTCGTTGACCAGAGAAAGTCGACTTTGAAGAGAGCTCCCTGTCTGAATGAGTATTGGAATCCTCATTTATAACAGGATTTTTCTCCAGCGAAGAGGCTACTGCTGCTGCAGAGAAAACAATCTGACTTCCTCCCAGGAGAGCGCCAGAACCAGCTAGTATCAGTAACTGAGCACATCTAAATTGCTGTAACTGATTAAGAAAAACTTTAGGGGCGTTCATCTTAATATCCATTACTAATATGCTCTAGCTTGTTCGTATATTCTGTCTCTTGGGAGTAGCATTCAAAGGATGATTGCCCTGCCATCAGTCTGAACCATTTTTAATTTATAAAATCAAAAAGGCCTTAAAAGCTTCAAGGGAATTTTTCGCCATGCTAGAGGAAATATTTCCCTGGCATGATCCCTAAAGCACCTGTCATCCCTATAAAAAAGAAATGTAGGCTCAAATGATTTTTTGTATCACGGCCTTATTAAACCCTTCTATTTCCCTGGCTAAATCGGTAATTTTCAGCAGGAAATCAATTCATATGGCCATAGGAGCGCACAGATTAGCCTGAGACTGTAGCGAGAACTCAGAGAATTGAACGCCATCTTTTAGTGATTCTACTTGAAGAATTCTGTAGACTTACTGACCTCTCCTAAAAAGAAGAAGAAATCAGGACAAGTATGTATCATCCAACCTGTACTTTTGCGGTGACTTTGTTCTAAAAATCTAAGCCTATTGCTCTAATATCAGGCAAGCAAGTATTTACACCGAAGTAGAACCAATTTTATGGTGTTCTCAATGCTAGTTGGTCATGATGATGATCATTTCAATGGCTAAAACAAAGCTCACTCAAAAGCCCCGACTGCTAACAGTCGGGGCTTTTGAGTGAGGCTGTTCCTAAATCTAAGCGTTAGTTTGCAGAAGAATCTGTTCCTAACGCTGAGATTTAGCTTTCAAGGCCTGATATCTACACCACAAGCAGTGGGGAAGTCAGATCTGCGCGAGATGGAATCTAATGGAGGGCTCTTGTGAGCTATCGCTAGTCTGATGAAAGCTCTAAACCGCGGCCTGCCAAGAGAGGTCAACCTGTCCTAGGAGATGGTCTTGTAGTCGCTGAGTGCCGTCCATCTGCCAAGCCAAGACATCCCCTGTGAGGGCATGACGCCAGACAATATCTGCACTGCCGTTTCCATCGAG
>CALLAT010000155.1 GCA_938002085.1 uncultured Pseudanabaenaceae cyanobacterium | reverse complement strand
ACCCTTTAACGGAAACCCCTCCGCCACCGCCCGCTGCGCCGATCGCAAATACTGCCGCAAATAAAAAATCCTATCCGTATCCCAAACCGCCCCATCCCTCAACTCATCCTGCGCCGCACAACCATTCTCCGTCACAAAAATCGGCAGATCACCCCGCCCCAACGTCTCACTAACATGACGAATCCCCCAATACATCGCCTCCGGCACCACCTGCAACCAAGGCATATTCATCCGGGGATACCCCTCAGGCAAATCAACCCACTCAAACCCAGGCCCATCATCTACACCAGCCTCAGCCGCCCGCACATAACAACCCGTATAAACATTGAAACCCAAGCTATCCAACGGCTGATGAATCACCTCCAAATCCCCCGGCAAAATCACCGGAGCCTCATCCCCCAACTGCGCTAGAAACTTCTCGCCATACCGCCCCGTCAGCACAGGCACAATCACCCCACCATTCGTCCAAACAAGCTCAAACGCCCGCTTCGCCGCCTCAACATGCTCCGGCGACTCAATCACCGGCACCGGCACCATCCAGTTATCCACCAGCGACACCTGACAAGGCTGAGGGCTCGCCGCCCGAATCGCCTGACAACCCAATCCATGGGCCAACAAAGCATGGTGCGACGCCTGCCACACATCCTTCAACCGCTCCACCACCGTCCCTGGCGCATGGGGTGGACGAGGCTGCTGCTTCACAATATCCCCAACGCCATACCCCATATGAATGAAACAAAA
The DNA here is from genome assembly GCA_938002085.1 of uncultured Pseudanabaenaceae cyanobacterium. GTDB lineage: Bacteria > Cyanobacteriota > Cyanobacteriia > PCC-9006 > JAAUQQ01 > JAAUQQ01. Next base: position 14,795 of record CALLAT010000155.1, on the reverse strand, counting down.
GATTTCATTCAGCGTGATCCAATTCGTCACGCGATCGCCCAACCTTCCAACCACCGCCCCGGCATAATCCGCGAAATCCTGCGCCATCTCCCGACTCCGCCAAGACCCATAGCGGTCCTCCAACGCCTGGGGACTATCCCAATGGAACAACGTCGCATGGGGCGTAATCCCATGCTCTAAAAGCGCATCCACCCGCCGCCGATAAAAATCGACCCCCGCCTCATTCACCGCCCCACGCCCCTCAGGAATAATCCGCGACCAGGCGATGCTAAAGCGATAATGCTTCACCCCCAATTGCGCCATCAACTTAATGTCATCTAAATAGCGATGGTAATGATCACAAGCCACAGCCCCCGTATCGCCGTTCAAAACAGCGCCGTCTAACTGGCAGAAGCTATCCCAGACAGAGGGCGATCGCCCGCCCTCCCCCACCGCCCCTTCAATCTGATAAGCCGAAGTCGCCACCCCCCAGGCGAAATCAGAGCCGAAGGAGTTTCCCAGCGAATTAATTGCAAAATTGTCACTCATGGGCCTATTCTGTCCCAGTCAGTCAAATGTGTGGTCACAACCCCCAATGTGCACGCGCTTGGACAGCGCTTGCAATTGTTTTTTTATCTGTTAATGTTTAAGCCAACATTCAGCAAACGGCAGAGTCCCTGGCGGTCCCACAGAGTAACGTCGGGTGCAAATTTGCAGCTGTTGGCTAAAGCCACTCAAGGTCAAACTTCATCACGTCCCAGGATGTGAACCTCACCATGGATCAATTTAAGGCTGATGCCGTTCGCATGAATAACAACCCAACAGGCGAAACTGCGGTCATGGATAAGGCAATTGAATCCAACGTTCTTTCCGTTGATCAGTACGCTGAGCAACTGATGGACGACTTATTTCAAGGAATTGAACATTCCTTAGAAACCGGCGAGGTATTGGAAGAGGAAGTCCAGACCACAACCGTTCCAGCATTTGCGACACCCACAGTTGCGCCGCTTTCAGTTGTAGTCCCTACAGAATCCGCCTTACCCGAAACAGTTGCCCTTCCATCCGAAGAGGCAGAGATCGCCTCAGATGCAGCTGCAACCGAAGCGAAGCCAGACTGGTCCCTCCGCATTCTCTGGGCCGCAGCGCTCCTATCCTGTGTGGGAGCTGTAGCGCTTTGCATCAGCAACTGGGGCAGCTATAAAGACCTGTTCCAACAGGTTACGGGTCAAACAGCAGCTCCCGAAGTATTAGCCACAGCCCCCGCACCAACAGTCGCCGAAGCGCCTAATCAAGCCTTCGCCAACTACATTCAGCAATCACTGGAGGCCCTGAATTACCAGCAGCCCGTCACCAGCAATTTAGGTCTGACAAGCCCTGTCGTAGCAGCGGCACCCGCTCCCCAAGTGTTGCCAGCAGCTCCCGCAGCCTCCACCATTCCCGGCGGCATTTCTGCTACCACTCCCAGCCAACCCGCAACGATCCTGGAACGGGTCTACATCCCCGTTTACCAAACTCCCCAAGGCTTAGTGCCTGTGGTGCCTGGCGTCCCCGTCCCCAATCTCACCGCCAACGGGACCTTCCAACCTAGCGCCGTTGCAACCGCCCCTAACGTTGTGGTTCAGCCCAGCGCGATCGCCTCAGCACCGCAAGCAGCAGCCATTCCCCCAGTCGCTCCCACAGCTGCCCCTCCAGCAACGGCAGAGCAACCCATTGCAGTTCAGCCCCTCACCACTACAGAGCACACCCTCGTTGGTTTACTAGAGCTCGGTGACAGTTCAGCAGCGCTGTTCGAGGTCAGTGGCGTCACCCGTCGCTTTAGCCTGGGCGAGCGGATTGGCTCTAGCGGTTGGACTTTGGTAGAAGTTCAAAATAGTGAGGCGATAGTGCGTCGCAATGGCGAAATTCGTTCAGTCTTCGTCGGCCAAACCTTCTAAAGGCATGTCTAATTTTGACCGGTCGTGACATTAGAGCAATGTCATTAATGCGAAGTCAAAGTCACCAACGTTCTTCTGCTTGTTGCCTCATCCGCCTTCTTCGTTCTCCCCTTATCTATCCATATCTATGGCGTTTATAAGGGGTTTTACCCCCTATAGCCCTGTTGGGGAAGTTCCCGTGGCAACTTCTCGTCAAAACGCGTTTATATGGGGTCATGGCTGACGGAAACGGTGGTGAGCCCTCGCATCTATCACTCGGGACCTGCATCGACCATCTGGAGTCTAGGGATATGGAGTCAGGACTATGGGTTTATTCGACGATTTAAACAACTTTTTAGAAACGCGCCTGGAAGAATTCCTGCGCAATAATCCCCACCTGGAACTCCAGGCCCTGGAAGAGCAGTTAGAGCAGCAAGAAGCCGATGCTATGGGTCTCCTGGCAGATTTACAGCGCCAGGAAAAGCGCCTGCGGGACGATATTCTCAGCACCGCCAAGGAAGTCCAGCTGTGGCATGAGCGCATCGAAAAGGCTAAACAAGCCGATCGCACGGATCTCGTCGGCCCAGCCCAAGAACGAGAAGCTGCACTACTCCGCCAGGGCAACCTTCTCTGGGGGCAAATGCAGGGCGTCAAGGAGCGCATGAAGCGCAGCCAAGAACTCGTCCTGCAAATCCAATCGCGCCGCAAAGAAGTCCAAGCCAAAATTGTTGCGGCCCAAGCGGCCCGAGCTGCCGCCGCAACTTCAACAGCCACGTCTGAGACGACCGGCTGGACCCAAAGCGCGAGTCACCGCTCCGGCAGCAACGATCAGCTCGATGAGAAATTCCGTCGCTGGGAATTAGAAAAGGAACTCGAAGAACTCAAAAAGGAAATTATTCCCTAAACTCTAGATGCAGGGCTAAGCCTACTCGCTCTATATTCAGAGCTTCAAAATGCCAAATTTCTAAGCCCGATAGGCCAAGCTGGACTGTGACCCCTGCTTGGCCTTTTTTGTGTGTTCCCAAGCCAGCCATGAACCCTACCGCTCCCCAAACTCTCGTCATGTTTGATATTGATGGCACCTTACTTGATTCAGGCGCCATTGACGATCGCTGCTACATCGAAACAGCCAAAGTGCAATTCTCTGTTGATGAGATCAATAGTGATTGGCGCAGCTACCCCCATGTAACGAATTCAGGCATTACTGCCACCCTTCACCAACAGCTCCTAGGAACCCAAACCTCACCCCTCTTTATTGAACAATTCCGTTCAGCCTTCACCCACCGCATTCAAGCAGCACTCGCAGCCGAGCCTCAATCTTGCCAAGCTGTAACTGGCGCGATCGCCTTCCTAAACCAACTACGCCAACGGAGCGACATCGCCCTAGCCATCGCCACAGGCGGCTGGCATAGCTGTGCCCAAGCCAAACTCAGCCATGCTCAGTTGCCGACGGAGGACATTCCCTTCGCCTCAGCCAGCGATGCCCAGGAACGAGAGGCCATTATGGCGATCGCCCATCAGCGAGCCTTAACCCATTACCAAGTCCCCAGATTCCAACACCGCATTTACATTGGCGATGGCATCTGGGATGTACAGGCCTCTCGCATAGCGGGCTATCAATTTATTGGCATTGCCGCAGGAGAGAAAGCAGAAGCGCTCGCCCGCACAAACACCCGGCATATTTTTCCAAACTTTGCCCGTTCTGACGACCTACTACAAACGATCGCCCAGCTGACTTGCAAAAGCTAAATGACCGAACATCCCAACAGAAAGGCGGCCGCAATTTTCCTCGCGACCGCCTTTCTCAAATCAAATAACCTCTAAGCCAAAATCCTAGGACTTATTACGCTTAATGGGAGCAGGCGCTTTACCACCCACCCGGCGGCGAGGCGCACCACCGCCACGATAGTTACCGCCACGACCACGGCCACCGCCGCCGCCACCACGGCGAGAAGCACGGTAGTCATCAGGAGCATCCTCACCCCACTCAGGACTCAGCCACACAGGGCGAGTCTTGTCATAGGCCATTTGCAGCGCAGCAGCGGCAACGGTATGGGGATCGTATTCCTCAGCTAGTTCAGAAACAATGGGCAAGAAGGAGGCAACACGCTCACCGCCCAGAACCTCTTTGACCTGCTCCTTGAAGCGATCCAAGTGGCGATTCTCAATTTGAGCTCGGGTAGGAACGTTGCGCGGCTCCAAGGCCTGCTTCGTGTGGTACTCAATGTCGCGCAGCTTGCGGCGGTCATACCCCTGGGCCAAGACGATCGCCGTACCTTCCTTACCAGCGCGACCCGTCCGGCCAATACGGTGAACATAGTTCTCAACGCTATCCGGCAGGTCAAAGTTGACCACATGGGTCAGATCATCCACGTGGATACCGCGAGCAGCAATATCCGTGGCCACAACCCAGCGCACCTGCTTGGACTTAAAGCGCTCCAACATGCGCTCTCGCTGGGACTGGCTCAAGTCACCGTGGTACTCATCCACGCTGTAACCAGACCCCTGGAGATAGCTGGTCAGCTCCGCAGCAGTGCGGCGAGTGCGCACAAAGATAATCGCGGATTCAGGCTCTTCAAAGGCCATCACGGGCAGCAATGCCTTCGCTTTAGACCAACCCCGAGGCACGCTGTAAACCACTTGGTTGATGCGGCTGGTGGTGACCTGAGCTTTAACCTTGATGACAACGGGGTCACTCAAGAACTGGTTCGACAAGCGACGAATGGAAGGAGGCATGGTCGCCGAGAAGAATGCCATTTGGCGTTCTTCAGGAGCTTCGCTGAGGATGGTTTCCACATCGGGCAGGAAGCCCATGCTCAGCATTTCATCCGCTTCGTCCAGAACTAAGTATTCAACCTTGCTCAGGTTCAAGCACTTGCGACGCAGCAGGTCCAAGATACGACCCGGCGTACCCACCACAATCTGTACGCCACGGTCCAAACGCTGGATTTGGCGCTCGATGGATTGACCGCCATACACAGTCAAAATTTGAGGACGGAAAACGCGCTCGCCGTCTTCACTACGGGGAGGAGCCACGTTGAATTCGCGCATGGCTTCAGCAACCTGCTGGGCCAGCTCTCTGGTGGGTGTCAGAACCAGTGCCTGCACATTGCGGCTACGGGGATCAACACGCTCAAGAATCGGCAATGCAAAAGCAGCCGTCTTACCCGTGCCCGTTTGAGCCTGCCCGAGCACTTCACGGCCCGCTAGCAGTTGGGGAATCGCTTCAGCCTGAATTTGAGTCGGCTCCTCAAAACCCATTTCTGTGAGCTTTGCGATGCGGTTATCCGAGAGACCGAGGCTTGCAAAAGTAACTGTCATTTATTCTTTCTAAACATGGTGGCGCGGACGCGCCGTTGACAATGCGCAACTGAAGATGTTTTAAAGCCGGAGCAACCATTGCCGCTCAGGCTGACCCAGCAAGGACTAGGTCGTCATTTTCAAGCGCTAACGGGCGGCCACCGCGGGCACCGCCAAGACATCTGCCGCCGTTGCGACAGTTCCATGCAGATCGTAAATATCTGCATCGGTGATTTTGACTGGCACAAGACTGCCAAGCCGGGCATCGCCGGTGACGTAAACCACGCCATCGACTTCCGGGGCGAACCGGGCAGAGCGGCCCACCTTAAGGCCTTTACCTGGGTTCTCTTGTTCAATCAAAACATCGACCACGCGACCGATTTGTGCCCGGTTGCGGCGCTCAGCAATGGACTGCTGGGCAGCCATGAGGCGATCGCGACGGGCAACCATTACCTCAGGTGGAACCGGGTCAGGCAAATCGAAGGCGGCAGTCCCCTCCTCTGCGGAGAAGGTAAAGACACCGACGTGGTCAAACTCGTGGCGCTCAACGAAGGCGAGGAGATGCTCGAACTGCGCTTGGGTTTCGCCGGGAAAACCGACGATGAAGGTAGTGCGCAGAACGGCATCAGGCAGCTCAGCCTTGAGGCGCTCAATAATTTGGTCGTTAACCTGGCCTTGCCAGGGACGATTCATCGACTTGAGCACATCCGGATCGGAGTGCTGTAGCGGTAAGTCGAGATAGGGAACGACATTGGGGGTTTCCCGCATGGCCTGGATCACTTCAGGGGTGAGGCCAGTGGGATAGGCATAATGCATGCGAATCCAAGCCACATCCACTTCACCCAGGGCTCGCAACAATTCAGCGAGCTTGGGCTTGCCGTAGATATCGAGGCCATAGTTGGTTGTGATTTGGGAAATCAAAATGATTTCCTCAACTCCCTCCGCGGCTAGCTTTTGAGCTTCCGCCACGATGGACTCAATGGGACGGGATCGCTGTTTACCCCGTAGATGAGGAATGATGCAGAACGCACATTTGTAATCACAGCCCTCTGCCACCCGCACATAGGCAACTGCCTCAGCAGTCGTGCGGTAACGAGGCAAGTTCTCATCAGCGATGAAAGTCGGATTATTGGAAACTTCCTTAACCCGTTCACCAGCCTCAGTCCGTTCAATAACATCAACAATCTTGTGATAGTCCCCAGTCCCAACTAGGGCGACCGCCTCAGGGAGCTCTTCCAAAAGCTGCTCTTGAAAATGCTGGGCCATACAGCCTGAGATAACAACCTTCTTACCCGCTTCAGCCAGTTGAACTAAAGTCCGAACCGACTCTTCACGAGCATCCTGAATAAAACTGCAGGTGTTCACCACCACATAATCAGAAGAATCCTCATCTTTACTCACGTCGTAGCCCGCTTCTGCAAGAAGGCCAATCATGTGCTCGGTATCGATACGATTCTTTTCGCAACCCAGGTGGGAAAACGCAACGGAAGGGGTCATAAATACTTTCGGTGAAAGAGAGAGTCAATCGGGTCGGCGGTAAACAGAGGGCTTGAAGCTACACCACCGTTGGTAGGTGGGAGCACAAGTATTTCACTCTGTTCTGTAGCGATCGCCGTTCCGCGTTGGACAAATCCTTCGCACCGTCGAGCAATGAGCGTTTAATCTCACTGCTATTGCGCAATCGCACAGCTGTTGGTTTACATCCTAACCTATAAATCGCAATTATTACGATGTGTTAAGGAATGACGATGTAAGAACTATCCTGAGCAGCAGCTTAAGTCCATCAATTCACCAGCTAGAGGCGCCTGAGCCGTTATCATGCTGGAGAACTTTTCGGTTCACTCCGGTCGACTTTAATCGGCTCCCTCTGGGATGTAGGTTGAAAGAATGCATTGGTTCAGCACCCTTCAAGCCCATGTCGTGGATTTTCTACGAAACGGTTTATTGAGGTTTAACGCCTCGACTAGGTCAGATCGCCCCTTGAGAAAGATAGGTGGTTTAAGCCCGGGGTTTTGTTTAATTAGATGAACGCTTACCTGCAATTGAGAGGAAGCGGCCATTCGCTTCCCAAAAACTCAGCACTGACCTCCAACACCAGCCAAGACCTGTGGATTTAGCGCAACTTTTCAAAACCGAGACCCCTGTTATTGGCGTCGTCCATCTGCTTCCCCTACCTGCATCGGCTCGATGGGATGGCAATCTCCATACCGTTATTGAACGTGCTGAGCAAGAAGCCACGGCTTTAGCAACCGGTGGTGTAGATGGAATCATCCTGGAAAACTTTTTTGATGCTCCCTTTTCTAGGGGCAGGGTTGATTCCGCGACGGTGAGCGCCATGACCCTGGTGGTGGAGCGGATTAGGAACTTGGTCACTGTGCCATTGGGTGTGAATGTGCTGCGCAATGATGCACTGAGTGCCATGGCGATCGCCAGCTGTACCAAGTCAGCCTTTATCCGAGTCAACGTTCTCAGTGGCGTCATGGCTACAGATCAGGGAACCATCGAAGGCTGCGCCCATGAGCTGCTGCGCTACCGTCGCGAACTGGGTAGCGACGTCAAAATAATGGCCGATGTCCTGGTCAAACATGCTCACCCCATCAGCACACCAAATCTCACCGTAGCGGTGAAAGATACGGTGGAGCGAGGTCTGGCAGATGCCATCGTGCTGTCTGGCTGGGCCACAGGTAATCCACCGACCTTAGAAGACTTAGAGTTAGCACGGATTGCCGCTCCAGATACTCCCATCTTCATCGGCAGCGGCGCATCCCTAGACAACATTGACAGCCTGAAGCAAGCAGCGGATGGCGTCATTGTCTCCTCCTCGCTCAAACGAGGGGGCAAAATCAAGAATCCAATTGACCCCGTCCGAGTCGGACAGTTTATGGAAGCCGTGGCTGCCCCCGTCTTAAAGACAAATGTAGGGGCTGAAGCAGTCTCAGCTTAGTTCTTCCTTCCAGCCTTAATTTGACCTAATCAACCATGATTCGCCGAGATTCATCCGCCCCCTGGTCAAGACCCACCCTCACAGGACTGGCCCTATTCGGAGCCGTCCTAACGGGCTATCTGACAATCGTGAAATTGACGGGGGGAACTGCGGCTTGTCCCACAGAAGGCTGCGAAACCGTACTCAACAGCAGCTACGGTGAAATCGCAGGATTGCCTCTGTCACTCTTTGGGCTAGGTGCCTACCTATTAGTCGCGGTTCTAGCCTTACTCCCCCAAGGGTTGAGTGATGAAGTGGATCAACGGTGGCAAGAGCGAACTTGGACAGCGTTATTTTGGCTAACCACCGCCATGATGGCGTTTAGTGGATATCTCATTTTTGTCCTAACCACAGATCTTCAAGTTCTTTGTCTCTATTGCATTGCCTCCGCAGCATTATCCCTAGGACTTTGGCTAACAACGCTCCTAGGCAAACACTGGGAGGACTGGGGGAAACTCAGCTTCGACGGCATTATTGTTACTCTGCTCGTTAGCTTTGCAGCCATTGCAATCAATGGAACGAGCCCTGGCCTAGCCGCAGATGGAACGAGCAATGTGCCTAACAATGACGGCTATCGGGGAGCTGCGATCGCCACAGTCTCTGCCCCCGACAACATCGCCCTTGCCCAGCATCTCAAGGCCAGCGGGGCCAAGATGTATGGGGCGTACTGGTGCTCCCACTGCCACGACCAAAAATCCCTCTTCGGAGCCGAAGCCTTGGCTGAATTACCCTATGTCGAATGTGATGCCAAGGGCATCAATGCTCAGCCAGACCAATGCAAGGCGGCTAAAGTGGATGGCTATCCAACCTGGGTGATTGAGAACCAAACCATCAGCGGAACGCAAGAGTTAGCTGATCTTGCAGAGGCTTCTGGCTACACAGGTTCAAAGAACTTCTCCTCCGCTTCTTAACCAGCCTCATATCCCATCGACCTAACATTCACCTAGAAAGCAGCGCTTTCTCTCTGCCTAGCCTTCAGACGCAGCAGGGGCAGACCGCTGCCAATGTGGCTGGCCATCGACCCAATCAATCACGGTATGGGCCTGCCACTGGGGTTCAGTTGCGGGGAAATCGAGACGGAAATGGCCCCCTCGGCTCTCCTCGCGGAACTTCGCACTTTTCAAAATCAGCCAACCCACCACCAGCAAGTTATCTAACTCGCCCCAAGCACGTAGCAGCTCTGTCCAGGCAGCAGGCTCAGTCTCGGGCCTTCCTAAACGGACGGATTTTCCCGGTGCAAGCTGCCTCAGCTGCTGAGTCATCGGCAAAGCCTCAAACTCCCTGCGCCACCCCTCAAGCTGGTCAATACTGGCTTGTAATCCAGCATGGTCGCGACAGATGCCCGCTCCCTGCCACAGCGATTCTGCCAACTTTTGGCGTTGCTGGGCAAAGGTGCCTAGCTGAACAGGGATATCTGCGATCGCAAAATCCAGCTGCGCCACCTCTCCATCCTGCCCGGCCTCCAGAATCTCAGCATCTCGGCTCTCCGGCAGTAGCTTTGCGAACTCACGACCAAAAACAATGCACTCCAGCAAAGAATTACTCGCTAGACGATTTGCCCCATGGACTCCAGTACTCGCCGTTTCCCCCACAGCATACAGTCCCGGCACTGAGGTCTCACCCTGAAGATTCGTTGTGATCCCGCCCATCCAATAATGGGCTGCAGGAGAAACGGGAACCGGCTGCTCCAAAGGATCAATCCCCCAACGACGGCAGACACGCACAATATTGGGAAAGCGGTGATTAATCTGCTCCACAGCAATGGGGCGCATATCGAGCCCCACATGGGACTTGCCAGTTTTTTGTAAATGCTGAAAGATCGCTCGACTCACCACATCTCTGGGAGCCAGCTCACCATCAGGATGGTAGTCAAACGCAAAGCGCCGCCCATCATCATCCACAAGATGGGCTCCTTCTCCCCGCACCGCTTCACTAATCAGACAGCGAGGCGCGCCAGGCGCATTTAACGCTGTGGGATGAAACTGGAAAAACTCCAAGTCCCGCAATTGCGCCCCAGAACGATGGGCGATCGCCACGCCATCTCCGGTACTCAAAGTCGGATTCGTCGTTTGCGAGAACACCTGTCCCCCGCCCCCTGTGGCCATCACAACGGCCCCAGCTTGGAGCCATTGAATTTGCCCCTGACAGGCCACAGCAATCCCCTGACAATGGCCATCGGACGGATGCAGCCACAGCTGCACAATAAAGGCCTGGGAACAAACCTCAATATTGCTACGCTGCAGAACCTGCTCAGCCAAGGTCGTGACCACGGCTCGTCCTGTCCGATCCGCTGCATGAAGAACCCGAGGGCGAGAATGAGCGGCCTCTCGGGTCATAGCCAACTCCTTCCCCTTTCGGTCAAATTCAACGCCCAGGGACAGCAAAGAGTCAATGCAAACCCCAGCCTGGGTAACCAAATAATTAACGGCTTCAGGCTCACACAGCCCTGCCCCCGCTACCAACGTATCGTCCACATGCAGGTGCGGCGAATCCTTGGGGTTAATCGCTGCTGCAATGCCCCCTTGGGCCCAATCACTCGCAGATAGGCGCAGTTCATCCTTAGTCAGCAACAACACCCGGTAATGCTCGGGCAAACATAGAGCCGTATAAAGGCCTGCAGCCCCGGCTCCCACCACAATCACGTCCCAAGATTCATTCTTTTGGGTCTCTAGCGATCGCGCTGCAGCAATGCTCAAAGGAATACCCCATCAAGAATGATGCTAATTGTATAGCAAACGCTATGGTCACTCAGACTTTTAGAGATTTTCCACAGGTCAACGTTTATTGATGGCCCCTCGAATAAACATCTCTGACTGGATACTATTCCCCTCGTGATATTGCAAATGGGATACAGCGAACTGAGGTTAACAGCCTTAAAGCAATGCAGCTAGACCCAATAAGACCACCAGATCTAGCCACGAAAAAACCGGCGCTCCCTGGGGGAACGCCGGCTTCAATTGTTATCACTATCGCCTAGCCATCACAGGAGGACAGCAAGTCGAAAGGCAGCCTGGCGAATCAGTCGCAAGCAACCAATACAACAGCCAATGACTAGCGATAAACACCATTGTTGATGCGATCATCGCCATCAGTCAGTGCGTAGACCTGCTCAGTTACGGTGAACTGATCCATGTACTTAGTGATGGTAGAGATTTGTCGCTCGGATAGGCCAGGAATATCTAGCACATCTTCAACGCTGTCATAGGGAGCAGAAGCAATAATCTTACGAGCCACTGTGGGATACATCCCAGGGTACTCAAGAAACGCCCGCACATTCACATTATTAAGGTCCAACTTGCCAGCGGCCTCAATCATCTTGGCATCGGCTTCATTTTTAAGACCTTCCGCCGCCGCTAAAACAGGCGCAACAGAAGCAATTTCTAGGCCTGCAGCCTGGGCAAACTGTGGACGAGGCATACCAAAGATGGTGCCCACCAACAGGACCAGAAACAATGAAAAGCTCAGTACTTTTTTCATTCGAGTTTTCGTCCTCCCAACGTTTATTAAAATTACGCCCATCCCTTCAACTCATTGCGTATCAACAAAGAAGAAGGGGATCCTCATAATCACTGTCTATCCATCAAGAGCACTCAGGATAAACCCGAATGGCTCTGGGATGAAACCAGGGTAAAAGCCCATCGTCACTGAATAAAAGCTAGTGCATTTATCAGTCAATCTACAGTGGCTTTAGACCAAGCATTTAATGATCCACATTACATTACGCCTGAACTTGTCAGTCGAAACTCAAGCCTCATATTAAGGAGTGTTTACAATACAAAGCGTAATGGCTCACCCTCGTTCCAAGAACCAAGTCAGCATTCGCAAGGAGTGCTGACTTGTTAAGGAAAAATTGACTTGTAACGAGGACTCTCAAGAGGCTTCCCCAGAACAATTACGTCAGCTGGGGAGAGTGCAACGTCTCATTCAACGTATCAAAAGAGCAGGTATAAGCCAGCGTAGGCTTGTCATAGCCCTTCAAATGCACCGTATTCTCATCAAAGGATTCAGCATAACTCGGAAAATATTTAGAGACATACCGGTAGGTCTCCAAACCCAAAGCAATATCGGTCTTAATCTCTTTAGTCGAACCCTCTAACCGGAACACAGCATTGACGGTATCCCCTAAGGCCGTATAATCCGGCCGATCACCAGATCCTGTATTGCCAACCATCGCATAGCCTGTATTAATTCCAGCCCCAACCCTCAACGGAAACGGAAGGGAGAACTGCGTCTGAAGGTCCTCCGTCATCTGGTGGATTTCATTGAGTGCCTTGAAGATGCGAAGCACCTCCTCTTCCTCAATATGCTGCGAGCCATGGATCCACACTGCCATCACAGCATCGCCAATATACTTATCGACCCAGCTACCGTAACGCTGGATGATTTGCCCAGCCTGACGAAACCAACTACCAATCAACTCTGACAAAGTTCCTTCATCAATCTGTCTTGTCAGAACAGTAAAGTCTCGAATATCCACCACCAAGACCGAAATCAGCCGCCGCATATGCAAAGTCGCGGTTGCGGTGTGGTCTTGAACACCTTTCGCAGCGCGCTTTTCCTGACCATGCTTGGGATTAGAAAACTCAGCCTCCGTCTGCCCAAACATGAGCAAATCACCATGGCGGAGGATTGCAGGGATGCTTACCCTACGGCCATTAATAAAAGTCCCGTTGCGACTCCCCAGATCAATGAGATAGTACTCACCATCTTCACCCTCATCCCCCTGGCCCATGTACTGCAACATGGCATGGTTACGAGAGATCCAGCGATCGCTAAAAACGATATCGTTCTCTTCGCTACGGCCAATCATCCAGCAGTAGTCATTAATCAACGGCAATAGCCGCTCACCAGTGGATGACTTCAGAATAAGCTGAGGGATTGGCTTCACTACAGAACAAAGCTCTAAAGCTGACGAGGGAGTCAATTTTCATACACCAGACAACTCATTCTCGGATATCCCAAGCGGCATAACCAAGAATGACATTAGCCAACGCATACTAGTCTATTTTTTACAGAGTAACAAAAGCAACCAGCAACTCGCTAGTATTCTTCAGCGTAATACGCCAATTGATAGAGGCTCTTAGGAGCTACAGCAAAGCTGAAGCTCCAAATAAAGCATCAACAAGCAAGGTTCCAATCACCGCTCCAGAAAATACCCACCAATGCAAAACCCTTGTTTTTAGGGCGATCGACGCCACAGTAAACAACAAGCTCAAAAGTAGAAGAGCCCAAAGAAAGCCTTGCTCAGTTTTAACTAACTCTCCTGCTGCTCGAAGAATAGGTAAAGAATCCGAGACCTCAGCAGTCATCAATCGACGCCAAAACGGTATCAAGTCTAAACAATAGAAATAGACATCTGTGACAACGGTGCCCAATAGAGAGCCTAGATAAAAGCACTGCCCTACCAAAAGACGACGCTTCCACAAGGCCCATAAGGCAAAAGGCAAGCCGACAGCCTCAATAGGCAAATGCCATAAAGGCTCAAAGCGCAACCATCCCCAATAGATAGTGCCTGCCAGCCAACTCCAACTGAACCCAAGCAACAAATCTCCCCACCAACGAAGGCGAGGCTTAGCTAACATCCAGAAAGAGACTAGATATAGCGGCAGCATCATTGCCAAACTAACCCAAGGCAAAAAGCGAACCAGGGGAGCCTGTAACAACACAGGCACAGAAACTAAGAACAACCCTAGACCTAGTCCAGCAGTCAATGATAAAGGTGCATCCTCAGCGACAGGGGAAGAAACAACAACAAGCTCAGGCTTGATGAGAGGAAGACCACTGATGCCCCTAGCAAAATCATGTCGCAGCAAAAGCTCTAATACTCGTTACTTTTATTTACATTATCACAAGCCTCAAACTCTTGCATTCTGCAAGAAACTAGCCGTTTTTCTAACAACTAGACCAATTTCAAGGAACTTTCAGTATTAACAGCAAGCAATACCCAAACGATAAACAACAAATTTTAGAAGTGCCCTACTCTCCAACAAATTGAGAGAAGGAGAAAGGAAATGTATCGGAGACTTAATTAATCGATACTGCCATACTTTAATGAGTTTAGAATACGCACCATACGAGCAATATTAATACGCTCTAAAAGAAGAAGTAAGAACTACAAATCAGCACTCAAGTCGCAAAGACCAAAACAGCTAAGCACACACAGCCATTATCATCAATCCCTCGCAGGCTAAAGCATTGAACATTAGCATTTCTCCAAATCACGCATTCAAGCCACTTTCACGAAGGGGAAGAAGCTAGAAAATCCGAGTGTCTTATCTCCTTATTTCAAACAGAGTGTAAGCAAAATACACAAATCGATTCCATCGTGACCACCGACGAAACCATGTTGGGCAAACAAAACTTGCCGCTATAAATTCAGGTAGCAACAAATCAGAATGTGGGCTTAACTAGTCAACGCAAGTAATTCGGTTAGGGAGATAGCCTAAAAATAAGACCAGCAAAAAGGCCCATCTAACTTCTACAGTTAAAAAGGCCTTCTCATCAATCTTCTCTAAAAGAGTTACCCTGGCATCGAGCTAGTTTCACAAGCAGCTTCCCGCTCACTATATTCGCCGCAGATGCGTTTCACAACCGAGTTCGAGATGGTTCGGAGTGGGTCC
>CALLAT010000154.1 GCA_938002085.1 uncultured Pseudanabaenaceae cyanobacterium | reverse complement strand
CAGCGGTACAGCCCTCGACCCCGAGCCTGGATTCAAAGGCCGCGACATGCTGGCTGAAACCGTCAGCGAAGGCCATCGCCAGAACCTCCAAATCATCCCCTGGCTCGAATTCGGCTTCATGCTCCCCGACAACAGCGCCATCGCCCAACGCCACCCCGACTGGATCAGCCAACGCAGCGACGGCAGCGACACCTGGCTCGAAGGCGGCCGCATCCCCCGCCAATGGCTCAGCCCCTTCCACCCCCAAGTCCAGGCCTACATCACCGCCCTCGTCACCGAACTCGTCGCCAACTACGACATCGACGGCATCCAATTCGACGACCACTTCGGCCTCCCCGTCGACTTCGGCTACGACCCCTACACAACCAAACTCTACGCCCGCGAACACAACGGCCAGCAGCCCCCCGCCAACACCAAAGATCCCGCCTGGATTAAATGGCGCGCCGACAAAATAACCGAAGTCATGGCTCAAGTCTTCCACAGCGTCAAAGCCATGGACGAAGACTGCATCGTCTCCCTCTCCCCCAACCCTTGGGAATTCGCCTACGAGACCTATTTGCAAGACTGGCAAACTTGGGAGAGAGCCGGTTACCTAGAGCAGCTCATAGTCCAGGTCTACCGCAACGACATGCCTCGCTTTGAGCGAGAGATTCGCCACCGCACGGTTCAGCAGGCGAATGAGCATATTCCGACTGCGATCGGTATTTTGGTCGGGCTGAAGAATCGCGATGTCCCCATGAGTCAAATCGAAGAACAGGTCAGAAAAGTGAGAAGTGAAGGCATTGGCGGCTTCTCTTTCTTCTTCTATGAAACGTTAGGTAAACGCGATTTTTCCTTCAAGAAGCTATTATCTGAAAGCGCTAGAATCAGAGATTAATTCAACTTGATATACTCCCTAAATAGCTCTATTCCTATCTACCAAAAGCTAACGGACAATCACCGAGGTAAATGAATGAGCTCCCTAAAGCTCGGCATTCAATACTTTCAAGAGCAGAATTACATTAGTGCTTTCGAAGCTTTAGAGCCCATAGCAAAAGCAGGTCATCCCGAAGCACAGTGCATCATTGCAACCATCTACCACTTAGGCTTAGGGCAAGAGGTCAACATGACCAAAGCTGTTCGATGGTATGAAGCCTCTGCCAAACAAGGCTACGCCGTAGCATCCAACAATCTCTCAGGACTTTATCGCATCGGTCAGGGCATGGAGCAGAATTTAGGCGTGGCAGATTATTGGAGGGAGCAAGCGATCACCCAAGGCTTCCCACATGCCCAAAAACAGTCAGTCTAAACAAACAAGAGTCCGATTTCTTATAAGAAATCGGACTCTCAAGTCTCAACTAATTAACAGTAGGAAAAGCTAAGCTTCATCTGCCAACTCCGCCAACATCGTTTGCTGATCCTGCGTAATGCAAGACTGCAAAATCGCCTCAATCTCACCTACCAACACCGAACTTAATGGGAAATTTTTTCCCAAGCGATGATCCGTAACACGATTATCTTTGTAGTTATAAGTGCGAATCTTCTCAGAACGAGATCCCGTACCCACCTGAGATAAACGCTTAGACCGCTCCTCCGCCTGTTGCTCCTCCAACTTAATCTCGTACAGCTTCGATCGCAAAATCTGCATCGCCCGCTCACGGTTCTGCAACTGCGATCGCTCCTCCGTACAAAACACCCGAATACCAGTAGGCTTATGGATCAAATCCACCGCCGTCTCAACCTTGTTCACATTCTGACCACCCGCACCACCAGAGCGAGCCGTCTTCATTTCAATTTCCTTCGGGTCGATGTGGATTTCAACCTCATCCACTTCCGGCATCACTGCCACCGTCGCCGTCGAAGTATGAACCCGCCCACTCGTCTCAGTGGCAGGCACTCGCTGCACCCGGTGAACTCCCGCCTCATACTTCAACTTACTAAAAACTTGATCGCCCGTGACTTCAACAATGATTTCCTTAAAGCCACCCATCTCACCACGAGACTCGCTGACAGGCTTAACCTTCCAGCCCTGCCCACCGGCGTAGCGATTATAAAGCTCCATCAAATCGCCAGCCCAAATGCTAGCTTCATCGCCACCGGTTCCGGCCCGAATCTCCAACATGATGTTCTTATCATCCATGGGATCCCGAGGCAGCAGCAAAACCTTCAGCCGCTCCTCTAGCCCAGGAACCTTCTCCGCAAGCTCAGCCACTTCTAGCTCAGCCATCTCCTTCATCTCAGGATCGCCAGCGGCTTCCTTGAGAATTTGCCTTGCCCCTTCCAACTCCTCTTGAGTTTCCTTCCAAGTCGCATAGGTCGTCACCACTTCTTCCAAAGCAGAACGTGCCTTAGCAATACGTTGAAACTCACCCGGCTGACTGGCCACATCAGGATCAGCCATTTTCCGAGTGAGCTCTTCAAACGTCTGCTCAACAGACTTAAGTTTGTCGATTAAATAGGCTTCAGCCATGGCCGATGAACCTCAAGCGAAGAAGGGACAGCATTTTGCCCAGCTCTCAAAAAGATAAAACTGGGCAAACAGATAGCAGAGCGATCGCGCTACTCCTACTTAGCGTCACCATCCGCCGCAGCATTAGCATCGGTCATGCCGTACTTACGCATAAAGCGCTCAACGCGACCCTCGGTGTCAATAATCTTCTGGGTACCCGTGTAAAAAGGGTGATTACCAGACCAAACATCAACATTGATCTCAGGCTGGGTCGACCCCACAGTCATAACGACTTCGCCGTTACACATTACTTTTGCTTCGGGATACCACTCGGGGTGAATGCCTTTCTTAGCCATGGTGGCCTCTCCTGTAAATAAACCAAATCAATCGAAAACAGACAAAACGGCTGAGTAGTCCTGAATAGAACTGCCCCAGCCGAGACTTGCAAAAATTTTAACGCTTCGAGAACTGAGGCGCTTTACGAGCCTTACGAAGGCCGTACTTCTTACGCTCAACCGCACGGGGGTCACGAGTTAAGTAGCCCTCAATTTTTAGAGGCTTGCGGTTCTCAGGATCCAGCTCGCACAAGGCACGGGCAACGCCCAACTTGATGGCATCGGATTGACCGGTCAAGCCACCACCATGAACATTAACCAGGACATCATACTCACCTTCAAGGCCCAAAGTTTCTAGAGGAGCCTTAGCCGCAGAGAGATAGCCGGGGTTGTACTGGAGATAGTTCTCACCATCACGCTTGTTGATGGTCAACTTGCCAGAACCAGGAACTAGGCGGACGCGCGCGACAGAAGTCTTACGGCGGCCAGTACCCCAGTACACAGCGCGGTTAGATTGGTCAGCCATTTAGTTCTTATCTCCAGGGATGGTTTGAATATTGAGGACTTCAGGGTTTTGAGCAGCATGGGGATGCTCAGGGCCAGCATAAACTTTGAGTTTACGGAAGAGATCGCGACCCAAGCGATTCTTGGGCAACATGCCGCGAATTGCTTGTTCGAGGATGCGCTCAGGAACACGAGACTGAAGCTTTTCGAAGGTCTCCGTCTTCATGCCGCCGGGACGACCGGAATGACGACGATACAGCTTCTGGGAAGGCTTGCTACCGGTTACACGGATTTTGTCCGCATTAACGATGACGACAAAATCGCCCGTATCTAGGTGAGGGGTAAAGCTAGGCTTGTTCTTGCCTCGCAGAATAGCGGCAACTTCAGTCGAGAGACGGCCCAGGCGCTGGTCCGCTGCATCGACGACATACCACTTCTTATCAATTTCGCTTTGGGGCGGAACGTAGGTCTTATTCATGACGATTCAATTCAAGCTGAATAGGGTGGAAAACTTGGATCCCAGGAGGGGTAAATGCTTCCGAGGGAAACCAACCACCGTAAAAAGGGAAAAACTAGCCCGGCGCGAAACTGATGCCGTGGGAAGTTGTCGCTGAGTTATTGTCCACTGTGTGAGAGTCAGCGGGCAACACATACAACGGTTGAGTATTGTACCAAGCTGCGGGGGGGAATGGCGAATCAGGATAACCAACCCGTAGGAGACATAGCCCTTTTGCAGGAGCAGAATGCTTAACCAGCTCTCGCTGCTCTTGTTGCCAGATGAGTTGAAACTCATCCAAAGAGAGCGAGCCTTCTCCAACCCTGACTGACATCCCGACCAAGAGGCGCATCATGCCATACAGAAAACCTTTGGCCTGAACTTCAATTTCCAACAGCGGGCCACGCCGCTGACATTGAACTTCGTGAACATCAACCCAGGAGTGAGGTCGGCTTGAGCCGGCTCGCTCAAAAGCAGACAAATGATGTTGACCCACCAATGGATTCAAAGCCTCTTGAATTCGGTCAGCCACCAGAGGAGCCTGGTAATAATGCCAAACCTGGGGAGCCAGAAACAAATTCGGCAAGGAATCTGTGTAGAGGGTGTATCGGTAACGCCGATAGGACGCCGAGAACCGAGCATGCCATTCGCCATCTACCAGTGCAGAAGCACGAATCAAGACATCATCGGGTAGGCGACTATTCAGCACCTGCATCCAGCGATGTGCCGGAATGGGGCCACAAGTGTCAAAGTGAGCAACTTGTCCCGCAGCATGGACTCCACTGTCAGTGCGGCCAGCACAATGAACCGTAACCGTTTCACCGGAGATAGATTCAATCGCTGATTCCAACACCCCTTGCACAGTGCGTCCCTGGCTTTGGCGTTGCCAGCCAAAAAAACGAGCGCCAAGGTACTGGACGACCAAGGCCACTCGTTGGCATCTGTTAGCAGACTCTAGATCATCGGGCGGGGTCATCTGGGCAGCGGCAAATCAGTACTAGACCAATTCGATGATGGCCATCTCGGAGTTGTCACCGCGACGACGTACGGTGCGCAGAATGCGGGTGTAGCCGCCCTGGCGATCGCCGTAACGCTCGGGCGCAGAAGCAAAAATGGCGTGAACCAATTGCTTGTCATAGACATACCCTAGGGCCTGGCGACGAGCAGACAAGCTGCCATCCTTAGCCAAAGTAATAATATGCTCAACCTCGGTACGCAGCGCCTTAGCCCGCGCCTTCGTTGTCTTCACTTGACCTTCTCTTAGAAGGTTGGTGGTCAGCGCACGAAGCAAAGCTTTCCGCTGGTCAGCGGGACGTCCCAGCATGGGGACTCTACAACGATGTCTCATGGTTTTAGCTCCTTTTCCCTAGAGTTTGCGATTACAAAGATGTGAGTGGTGACAG
The DNA here is from genome assembly GCA_938002085.1 of uncultured Pseudanabaenaceae cyanobacterium. Classification (GTDB taxonomy): domain Bacteria; phylum Cyanobacteriota; class Cyanobacteriia; order PCC-9006; family JAAUQQ01; genus JAAUQQ01. The sequence goes on along the minus strand of CALLAT010000154.1, from coordinate 12,675 downwards.
ACTAGGTCGCTATCGCAGCAGCCTAATCTGTCCAGAATCTCGGTTACCTAGCCGTTGTGCTTAGACTGAGGCAAGGTAATGCCCAACCGTTGCTGAAGTGCCTCAACGACTTCTTCAGCAGACTTTTGGCCAAAGTTCTTGATTTCCAAGAGGTCTTCCTGGCTGTAGTCCAGCAGGTCAGCCACAGTATTGATTTGAGCGCGCTTGAGGCAGTTGTAGGCACGAACCGAAAGCTGAAGCTCTTCGATCGGCACCTGACTCTCGGGACGCTCCTGGGGCTCTTCTTCGCCGGGGGCTTCGAAGTTGATTTCCCGCAGGGGATTGAACAACTCAACGAGCTTATTCGAAGCTTCGCTCAAGGCTTCCTGGGGGGTCAGGCTACCGTTGGTCCAAATCTCCAGAGAAACGCGATCAGTGTCGTCGTTCTCTGCAGACAAGGTTGCTTCAACGGTGTAGTTGACCTTATGAACGGGCATAAACACAGCGTCAATCTGCAAAAAGTCCATTGCAGTGACATCTTCGCGGCCTCTTTCAAAGGTGCGATAGCCTTTACCCCGTTCTACCTTGAACTCCATCTCCAGGTTTGTCCCGGCGGCGATGGTAGCAATGTACTGATTTGGATTAACAATCTCCACTTCAGGACTAATGTCGATGTGCCCCGCGGTCACCATCGCAGGACCCTGAACATGCAATCGGCCAATCTGAGGCTGATCAATGGTGGAATTTAGGACAATCTGCTTCACATTCAGCAGAATATCGAGCACGTCTTCCCGTACACCGGGAATAGTGGCAAATTCATGGCTCACGCCTGCGATGCGAACGGCTGTAACTGCTGTTCCACCGAGGTTAGCCAACAAAGTACGGCGTAGGGCATTGCCCACCGTGGTTCCTTGACCGCGATCCAGAGCATCAATGACAAACTTGCCATATTGACTCTGGTCCTTCGCGACCGTCGTATCTACGCATTCAACTTGAAATGCCACTAAGCTCACCTTCCTGTCTAATCCACCAAGACCACTATCGCTAAGAGTTTTAGCGCTCGGCCATGGCTGAACTGCATCAACTTTTTCGAATCGCGCTGCATCCCTGCCCAGACAAAAATCCGGGATCAAACCTTAAACGCGGCGGCGCTTAGGAGGACGGCAACCATTGTGAGGAATGGGGGTTACATCACGAATGAGGGTAATCTCCAAACCAGCACCTTGGAGCGCACGAATTGCGGTTTCGCGACCTGCACCAGGACCACTCACCATCACTTCGACCTGGCGCATGCCCTGGTCCATGGCCTTACGACCTGCACCTTCAGCAGCAGTCTGTGCTGCAAAGGGAGTGCCCTTCTTAGCCCCTTTGAATCCACTGGAACCTGCGGAAGCCCAGGAAATCACTTCACCCGTTGGATCCGTGATTGAAACAATGGTGTTGTTGAAGGTAGAACGGATATGAGCAACGCCATTGGGGACATTGCGCTTGTTTTTCTTTCCGCCGGATCTCTTTGTTGGCCGAGCCATATGTTTTCCTAAACAAACGAATGAAACAGTTTTTGTTTAGCCCCTGTAATGAGCCACTCACAACGCAGCTGCCTTGAACAACCACCGTGAAGACTGGAGCTAAGCACCAAGAGCGATTTACTTCTTAGGCGCCTTCTTCTTGCCAGCGATGGTACGCTTACCACCACGACGGGTACGAGCGTTGGTTTGGGTACGCTGACCGCGCACGGGCAAACCTGCACGGTGACGACGGCCGCGGTAGCTGCCAATGTCCATGAGGCGTTTGATGTTCATGGCTTCCCAACGGCGCAGGTCACCTTCAACCTGATACTCGCCATCCACAACAGCCTCACGCAACTTAGCAACATCAGAGTCAGCTAAGTCACGGACACGAGTGTCAGGGTTAACCCCTGTTTTCTCAAGGATCTGCTTGGCGCGAGTAGGACCAATGCCATAGACATAGGTAAGACCTACTTCAACCCGCTTCTCCCGCGGCAAATCAATTCCAGCAATTCGAGCCACGCTCTTTACTCCCTATCGTTCTCGATGAACTCTTATCTAATGTGAACTAAATCAATTCTTCGTGGCCATTGCGCATGGCCCCAATTTGCCGCTCAGAAGCCGAAACTTATCCCTGACGCTGCTTATGCTTGGGGTTAACGGAACAAATAACCATGACCCGCCCACGACGGCGAATTACACGGCATTTGTCACACATGGGTTTAACAGAGGCTCTAACTTTCATGCCGACACCATAAGGCCAATCTACAAACCAGCAATTATACAGGAAAAAGGTTTCCTGGAACCGTCAGCAGCTGGCGGGGCTAACGGTGGGAAAAGCTGTCTAGGAGTAGACAACTCAATGACCTAGCGCTTGCGTAGGCGATAGGTAATCCGGCCCTTACTCAAGTCATAGGGTGTAAGCTCCACTTTGACTCGATCTCCTGGCAGGATCTTGATGTAGTTCCTGCGGATTTTGCCGGAGATATGGGCAAGGACATTAAATCCATTGTCCAGATCAACCCGAAACATAGCGTTTGGCAGAGACTCGGTTACAGTCCCCTCCATTTCGATTAGGTCTTGTTTAGACAAACTGGTCGAACTCCTTAAAACTCAGGTGAGACTTCAAACTAAATACGCACTCAAAGGTTGAGGGTAGGGGCGAACTAAGCAGCTAGAAAACGATTAGTTCAGATAGCACTATTTCAGAAGGGCTTGAAGAGAAGTCGCAACTTGATCCACTTCTGTATTTCCATCGATAGAAGCCAACTTGCCCTTCGACTGATAGAAAGCAATTAAGGGAGCAGTCTGCTCACGATAGACGCCCAAGCGGTGACGAATCACTTCCTCGGTATCATCCTTACGGCCTCGTTGAAGCAGACGCCCCACCAGCACATCATCAGGAACCTCAAAATTGACCGTGCGGTCAGCTGACTGTTCGATACTTGCAAGCAGTTCATCCAAAGCCTCAGCCTGAGCTGCATTGCGAGGAAAACCATCCAAAATCCATCCATTCTGAGCGTCTGCTTCACTCAGGCGTTCCTTGACTAACCCCAGAACGAGTTCATCGGGGACCAAGTCTCCACGAGACATGTAGTCATCGGCCTGCTTACCCAAAGGAGTTTGGGCAGCGACGGCAGCACGCAGAATGTCACCGGTTGAGATATGGGCGATCGCAGCACCTTCCGCCAACTTAATGGCTTGAGTACCTTTGCCTGCACCGGGAGGACCAAGAAAAATTAAACGCTTCACAACTTCACCTGAGATTTCAACAAAAGGGGAACACCCCCGTGGAGAACTGCCTCAAGCCACCGTAGCAATGTGGTAGACCTAGACAGAAAACGAATAGTCAGCAGCTACTTTTTGACCATGCCTTCGTAGCGCTGAGAGATAACGTAGGTCTGAACCTGTCTAGAAGTATCGATGGCCACACCCACAAGAATCAACAGTGAAGTAGCACCAAAACCTTGGAATGTTTGTACGCGGGTTGCTCCTTCAACCGCTGTGGGAACAATCGCGACAAATCCCAGGAACAGAGCCCCCAAAAGGGTCAAGCGATTGAGAACCTTACCGATGTACTCACTGGTTGCACGACCCGGACGAATCCCCGGAATACTAGAGCCCATCTTCTTCAAGTTCTGAGACAAGTCGATCGGGTTAATAATCAACGAGGCATAGAAGTAGCTGAAGAACAAAATCAGGGTCAAGTAAAACAAAGCATAGGCCCAAGGCGTAGGACCATTTGGCTGAAGATAGGTGACAAAGCGAACAATAAACTCGTTGTTACTAAAAGCCTGGCCCGCATAGGCAGGCAAAATTAGAACAGTGGAAGCGAAGATGATGGGCATCACGCCGCCCTGATTGAGGCGCAGCGGCAGGTAGCTGCTCTTTTCAGCGTAAGAGCGGCGACCCACCTGACGCCTGGCAGAAACGATAGGAATCTTGCGCGTGCCTTCTTGAATAAAGACGATACCGACGATGGTAAGCAAGAAGACTAAAGCCAGAATAATGATGCCACCCACAGCATTCTGATCGTTCTGAGCCAGCTCAATTGTGTTACCCAGAGACATTGGCAGGGTTGCGACAATGTTGACGAAGATCAACAACGAAGCACCGTTACCAATCCCTTTTTCAGTAATCAATTCACCGAGCCACATGACAAACATGGAGCCTGCAGACAGGGCTATCACCGTTTGAACGATGAAAAATGGACCTGGGTTGTAGGCATAAGTGTTGACCCAAATCGCGATCGCCGAGCCTTGCAAAATAGACCAGACCAAAGCAATGTAGCGAGTCACCTGGGAAATTTTCCGGCGACCCGCCTCTCCTTCGTTCTTCTGCAAATCTTCCAAAGATGGAAGCGCCGCAGTTAGGAGCTGAATGATAATTGAGGCATTAATGAAGGGCAAAATACCCAAAGCAAACACACCCAAGGCGGATAAGCCACCACCTGTAAAAATATCTAGAAATCCTAGGACGCCACCCAGGCTAGAGTTACTACTTAGTGCCTGAGAAAACCGAAGGCGATCAATACCAGGAAGCGGTATTGCAATCCCGACACGTACCAGTAGCAGTAAACCAATCGTCACCAAAACCCGGCCCCTCAGGCCAGCGGCCTGGGCCATTTGGAGAAAAGTTTCTTGAGCCGTGGGTGACTTACCACGATTGGTTACCATAACGAATTTCCTAGGTGAATCAGGTCGTCAATGTGATGCCATAGCGGCAAAGAATGGATGATTGCCTAGCGGCAAAATCGCTCCTGGCTCTTCAAACAAGACCCAGAAGCGATTCATGTCAGCAATCACAGCTTATAGCCATCTTAAGCTTCTTTAGCGGCCGCAACTTTGCGAGCAGCAATCGTGCAGGTTCCACCTGCTGCTTCAATCTTAGACTTTGCAGAAGCAGTGAAGCCAGCAGCCTCAACCTTCAAAGCAACAGTCAGTTCACCGTCGCCCAAAATTTTCAGGGGACCGTCGTTGGAAGTCACAATGCCTGCTTCCATGAGAGAAGCCATATTGACATCACTGTTAGCTGCAAGGGAAGCCAACTTGCCGACATTAACCACAGTGAAAGCCTTAGGATTAATCACCGTGAAATGCTTCAACTTGGGCACACGGCGATAGAGGGGCATTTGACCACCCTCAAAGCCAGGACGAGTCGGACGACCCGAACGAGACTTTTGACCACGCATACCAAAGCCGCAACTTGCACCTTGACCGGCAGCAATGCCACGACCCACGCGACGACCGCGTTTTTTAGAGCCCTTCTTAGGGCCAATATCCTGAATCTTCATGGCGTTTATCTCTCCTGCAATGTTGTAGACGCGATTCGTCACGTCCCTAGCTCAGGGAATCAAGTACTAATTACGCCTGAGCTTTTATCTTGACCGTCGCTTGCGAGACGCGATTAGCCACGTTCCAACCTAGAAATATCAATCCCGGTTGAGCCGCATCGGTTTAACCGTAGAGCTGTTCCAAAGGAACGCCACGCTCAGAGGCAACGTCGCCAAGGGTACGAAGGTTGCTCAAAGCATCAACGGTAGCGCGTGCATTGTTCAGAGGATTGCTAGAACCCAACTGCTTAGCCAAAACGTTCTTGACGCCAGCCAGCTCAAGAACCGTTCTCACAGCACCACCTGCAATTACACCAGTACCAGGAGCAGCAGGGCGAGTCATCACCTTAGCTGCACCAGAAATACCGTGAATAGGTTGAGGGATGGAGTTGCTACGGGTCAAAGGAACCGTAACCAACTGCTTCTTGCCATCGGCAACGCCCTTACGAACTGCGCCAACAACATCGGCAGCTTTGCCGACGCCAACGCCAACTTGGCCTTTCTCATTGCCCACCACCACGATCGCGCGGAAGCTGAGCTTTTTACCGCCCTTGACCACCTTGGTGACACGGCGGATTTGAATTACCCGCTCCTGCCATTCGGAGTCCTTTTCGCGGTTTCTATCTCTATTTTTCCGACGATTGCCACCGCCGCCACCAGCGTTAGTCATGAGCTTTGAGTTAGTCCTTAGTTCTGTTTTTGAAGGGAAAAATTGTCTAGAATTCGAGGCCTGCGGAACGGGCACCGTCAGCCAAGGCCTTGACACGACCGTGATAAAGATTACCACCACGATCAAAGACAACTTGCTTTAATCCTTTGTCCAAAGCACGCTTGGCAATCAACTCACCCACTTTGGTCGAAGCGTCACAAGTTCCAGTTGTGGACAATGACTTCTTCAAATCTGGATCAACCGTTGAGGCAGAAACCAAAGTACTCTGAGCCACATCATCAATCAGCTGAGCGTAGATGTGATTGTTCGAGCGAAATACGGACAGGCGAGGACGCTCTGCCGTACCAGACAGTTTACGGCGAATCCGGCTATGGCGGCGTTGGACAGATTGCTTACGAGAATATTTCATGGCTTACTACTTACCTGACTTACCAGCCTTGCGACGGACCTGCTCACCGTCATAGCGCACACCCTTGCCTTTATAAGGCTCAGGGGGACGAGCTGCACGCACAACAGCAGCGGTATTACCCACTAGCTCTTTGCTGATGCCACTCACGATGACATGGGTATTACTCTTGCCATCCATGGCAAAGGTAATCCCTTCAGGAGGCTCAATCTCCACAGGGTTGCTATAACCCAGGTTCATGATCAAGGTCTTGCCTTTGACCTGGGCACGATAACCCACGCCAATAATCTCAAGCTTCTTGCTATAGCCAGTCGCAACACCGTCAACCATATTGGCGACCAAGGTGCGGCAGAGGCCATGACGCTCGCGACAAGTGCGGGAATCATTATCGCGAGTCACCACGATGGTGTTGTCAACTTGCTCAACGGAAACACCGATGGGCAATTCTCGGGAGAGTTCTCCCTTAGGGCCTTTGACGGAGACCTGACGACCAGACAAAGTCACGTTGACCTTATCTGGAATGGGTACGGGACGCTTACCAATACGGGACACGACGGATCACTCCTAGATAACGGCTGCTTAGATCCAGGGATCTAGCTGAACTAGCTGTTGGGCAAGTCGCTCGAAAAAACGACCGGGAGAATTACCAGATGTAGCAAAGGACTTCACCACCCACGCCTTCGCGGCGGGCCTGGCGATCAGTCATGATGCCTTTGGAAGTGGAAATAATGGCAACGCCAATTCCACCCAGCACCCGGGGCAACTCTTTACGGTTTGCATAAACGCGCAAACCAGGCTTGCTGACTCGTTGTAAACGCTTGATCACCGGCTGGCGAGTCTGTTCGTTGTACTTGAGCGAGACAGTAATTTTGCGGGAGATACCTTCGCCTTCTTCTTTGACGCCGGTAATAAAACCCTCGCTTTCCATCACCTTAGCGATGCTGTGAATCATGCGACTCGCAGGGATGGACGTTGTGGAATGACGCGCTAGGTTCGCATTTCGAATGCGCGTCAGCATATCTGCAATTGGATCGTTAACCGCCATAAGTCTTTCCTTACTTGGAACTGCCTCAGTTATCCCGGAAGGGCATGCCCATTTCTTTCAGAAGAGCTCGACCCTCTTCATCGGTCATTGCCGTCGTGACGATGGAAATATCCATGCCGCGAATTTGGTCGATCTTGTCGTAGCTCACCTCAGGGAAAATGAGTTGCTCTCGCACACCCAGGGTGTAGTTGCCACGACCGTCAAAACTCTTGGGGTTTACACCGCGAAAGTCGCGAATGCGAGGCAAAGCCAAGTTCAACAGACGATCAACAAAGGCATACATGCGTTCGCGGCGCAACGTGACTGCCATGCCCACAGGCATACCTTCACGAATTTTGAAGCCCGCGATCGCTTTCTTAGAGCGAGTCACCACAGGCTTTTGGCCAGTGATAACAGCAATTTCGCTCAGGGAAGATTCAAGTGCCTTTGCATTTTGAGATGCTTCACCCAAGCCACGGTTAACCGTTACTTTGACGAGCTTAGGAACCTGATGAATATTGGTGTAACCAAATTGCTCTTTGAGCTTGGGTACGATTTCTTTCTCGTACCTCTGTTTGAGGGTTGCCATGGTGATGGATTCTTCAATACGGCCTGGTCTGGGTCAGGCCTATGGGCATGGAACTGGAACGATTGTTAGTCGATGACTTCGCCAGTTTTCTTGAGTTTACGAACCTTGCGACCATCTTCAGTGAAGGTGTAGCAAATACGGCTAGCAACCTTCTCTTTTTTGGAATACAGCATCACGTTGGAGCTGTGGATAGAAGCTTCGCGGGTATCAATCTGCCCAGATTCACCTTCGGCCTGGGCCTTGATGTGCTTGGTACGCATATTGACGCCCTCCACGATGACGCGGCTCATCTTGGGTAGGACTTGCAGAACCTCGCCAACTTTGCCTTTGTCCTTGCCAGCAATCACCTGGACAGTGTCGCCTTTCTTGACATGCATCTTTTGGGGATGAATGGACTTTTTAGATGGCTTAGCCATTTACAGCACCTCCGGAGCCAGAGAGACAATCTTCATGTAGTTCTTGTCGCGCAGCTCACGGGCCACGGGACCAAACACACGGGTACCACGGGGATTACCGGTGTCATTGATCAAAACGGCTGCATTGTCGTCGAAACGAATGCTCATGCCACTTTCACGACGAAGGCCTTTGCGGGTGCGAACGACCACAGCCTTGATCACGTCGGATTTTTTTACGGGCATGTTAGGAAGTGCATCCTTAACAACGCCAACGATCACGTCGCCAATGCCGGCATAGCGACGGTTGCTTCCCAACACGCGAATGCACATGATTTTACGTGCGCCGCTGTTGTCCGCCACATTGAGGTAAGTTTCCTGCTGAATCATGGTGACTCCTTAGATGATGTTCGAGGGGTGACGCTTAGGAAGCGCTCTCGATTACTTCGGTCACCGTCCAGCGCTTGCTCTTACTGAGGGGACGGGTTTCCTGGATGCGAACGCGATCGCCTTCCTTACATTGGTTCTCAGCATCATGCACTTTGTAGCGCTTGGTGCGAGCCATGATTTTTTTGTACTTGGGGTGAGCTGCGCGACTTTCAATGGCAACCACAACGGTCTTATCCATTTTGTCGCTGACGACCAGCCCAACACGCTCTTTAACTGCCATTGTTCTATCCCAGTTGTTCTATGCCAGTATCCAGTGAACTAAGAAGCGTCTGCTTTCAGCTGGCGTTCCCGTTCAACGGTCAGCAGCTGGGCGAGACGGTGTTTCTTGTGCTTGAATTCATGGGGCTTTTCAAGCTGACGAGTTGCAAGTGCGAAGCGAAGCTGAAACAGCTCACGCTTCGTCTCAAGAATTTGTTCAGCGATTTGATCATCGCTGAGACCGCGAATTTCTTCGGCCTTAGGAAATGCCATGATGCTTACTCCGCCTTGGGCTTAACCAGGAACTTTGTTTTGATGGGAAGCTTAGAAGCTGCCAAGCGCATGGCTTCTTTTGCAATCTCTTCAGTCACGCCGTCCATTTCAAACATGATGCGACCGGGCTTGACCACAGCCACCCAAAATTCGGGGTTACCCTTACCAGAACCCATGCGGGTTTCAGCGGGGCGCATCGTTACCGGCTTATCCGGGAAGATGCGAATCCAAATCTTGCCACCTCTACGGATGTAGCGAGTCATGGCTCGACGAGCCGCTTCAATTTGGCGAGCGGTAATCCAGGAACATTCCTGGGCTTGCAAAGCAAAATCACCGAAGGAAATGGTATTGCCACGGGTGGCTTTACCGCGCATGCGACCGCGATGGTGCTTGCGGAATTTTGTACGTCTTGGGCTCAGCATTTTGTCTTACCCCTCGTTGGAACGATCTTCAAACTGCGGACGGCGACGGGCATTGCGACGACGAGGCGTTGCCGGAGCCGCAGAAACCGCTTCCTGTCCGGGGATGACTTCACCCTTAAAGACCCAAACCTTGATTCCTAGGATGCCGTAGGTGGTTTGAGCAGTCTTGTAGGAGTAGTCGATGTTGGCCCGCAGGGTGTGCAGGGGCACACGACCTTCACGAGTCCACTCAGTACGGGCAATTTCAGCACCGTTCAAGCGGCCACTGACCTGGACCTTAATACCCTTAACACCAGCACGCTGAGCGCGCTGCATCGCTTGACGAACCACACGACGGAAAGACACGCGGCGTTCAAGCTGCTGGCCAATGTACTCAGCAATCAGAGCAGATTCAGCATCAACCTTATCCACTTCAACTACGTTGACGCGAATTTGGCGATCGGTCTTGATCTCTTTCTGGAGACCTTCGCGCAGGGTTTCAATCCCAGCACCACCGCGACCAACAACCACGCCAGGGCGGGCGGTACGGATTTCGAGTTCAATCTGGTCAGCTTTCCGCTCAATGCGGATATCAGCCAAGCCTGCATTGGCCAAAGTCTTGGTCAAATAGCGACGAATTTGATCGTCTTCCTGAAGCAGTTCAGGGTAACGATTGGAATCGGCAAACCAACGGGAGCGGTGCTCCTGGGTAATACCGAGTCGCAATCCTGTTGGGTGAATTTTATGTCCCACAAGCGCGTTCCTCTTGCTTAAACCTTTAGTCGTAACTGAATACTCTGTTTGAGGCTTAAGCGCCTCAAACGTACCTTTCGTTCGAACCTTAAGCCTCAGCCGCAGGTGCCACCGCAACGGTGATGTGACAGGTACCTTTGCGAATCATGAAAGCGCGGCCCTGGGCACGAGGACGATAGCGCTTCAAGACAGGCCCCTGGTCAGCGAAAGCTTCGCTAATCACCAAGTTGGCAGGGTCAAGACCCATGTTGTTCTCGGCATTGGCAACTGCAGATCTCAAGACCTTCAAGACCGGTTCGCAGGAGCGATAAGGCATGAACTCAAGAATGATCAACGCTTCCCGGTAAGAGCGGCCTCGAATCTGGTCGAGTACACGACGCACCTTGGAAGGCGACATTCGGATATAGCGAGCGATCGCCCGCGCCTCTGAACTCGTATCAACTGCCATCTATCCTGTCCTCGGCTAATCAAATCTCAACGAAACATCTCAGCTAGACCTAACGGCCCGTCTTCTTATCCTTGGAGTGACCGCGGAAGGTGCGGGTCAGAGCAAACTCACCCAACTTATGTCCCACCATTTGCTCAGACACATAGACGGGCACATGCTGGCGACCGTTGTGTACTGCAATGGTGTGGCCAATCATCTGGGGAAGAATCGTTGAAGCCCGAGACCAGGTCTTAATTACCTGCTTTTCATTCCGAGCATTCATTGCCTCAATCTTTCGCATGAGGTGGTCGGCCACGAAAGGGCCTTTCTTAAGGGAGCGAGCCATAGTTCTCTAGGTAAAAATTGACTGGATGAACTGTTTCAAGGGAAAGGCTAGGAGCGGACCTAGCCCAACAGCCTTGTTTAAGAATCGCGTCCGCCACGACCGCGCTTTGAGGAGCGACGACGACGACGCACAATCAAACGATTGCTTTCCTTGTTCTTCTTGCGAGTCTTCTTACCCAGAGCTGGCTTACCCCAAGGCGTAACAGGACCTGCACGGCCAATTGGAGCACGGCCTTCACCACCACCATGGGGGTGGTCAACCGGGTTCATGACACTACCGCGAACCTGGGGACGACGGCCCTTCCAACGCGTACGACCCGCTTTACCCAAAGAGGTGTTACGCACTTCTGCGTTACCCACCTGACCCATGGTTGCGTAGCACTCTTTGCGAACCAAGCGAACCTCAGTAGAAGGCAAGCGAAGGGCAACGTAGTCACCTTCCTTAGCCATCACTTGAGCAGAAGCACCAGCGGCGCGGACGATTTGACCGCCTTTGCCAGCAACAAGTTCAACATTGTGAACCTGGGAGCCCAAGGGAACCTTAGACAGAGGCATCGCGTTGCCCACTTCAAACGGTGCTTCTTCACTGGAAGCAATCACCGTATCGCCAACCTCTAGGCCAGCGGGATGAAGGATATAACGCTTCTCGCCGTCGCGATAGAACAACAAGGCGATGCGAGCATTGCGATTGGGATCATATTCGATCTCAGCAACGCGAGCAGGGATGTCGCGCTTGTTACGACGGAAATCGACCAGGCGGTACAACTTCTTACTACCGCCGCCCCGGTGGCGACAGGTGATTACGCCTCGGTTATTGCGACCCTTGGCCCGGTGTTTAGCCTTGGTAAGGGATTTTTCAGGCTTACCGCGCGTGACTTCCGCAAAGTCGGAGACTACACGTTCGCGGGTGCCAGGTGTATAGGGCCGAAAGGCACGAATACCCATAGTTTTAGACCTACTACTTCTTTGACTGTTTTGACAGGCTGCTTAACAGCTGTAAATGAAGGTTACGAAGGGGAGTCTGGCACCCACTAAACCTCAGGGAAGAGAGGAATTGTATCCCCATCTTTGAGTTTGACGATCGCCCGCTTAACTTGAGCGCGAGTACCGGCAAACCGGCCTACACGCTTCTTTTTACGGGGCGGCTTCATGGTGCTAATGCCCAAAACCTTAACTTCAAACAGGCTCTCGATAGCGGCCTTAATTTGAGGCTTGGTGGCCCGAGGGTCCACCTCAAAGGTGTATTGATTATCTTCCAGGAGGCGAGTGGCCTTCTCGGTGATGATGGGGCGGAAAATCAAATCCGCCATGTTACGAGGATCAAACTTAGTCACCGTAGACCTCCTGAATCTTCTCAACAGCGGCCTGGGTAGCAACAACGTGATGGGCCGTCATCACATCGAAAATGTTCAAGTTATCTGCCGTAAT
>CALLAT010000153.1 GCA_938002085.1 uncultured Pseudanabaenaceae cyanobacterium | reverse complement strand
GACCTCTGATTCCAGTCCAGCCGCAGAACAGCCCGCGTTAAAGATGGAAGGGGTTTCCGTTTATTACGGTTCTACCCCGGCTGTACGTGAAGTTTTCCTTGATATTCCGGCGAATCAAATCACCGCTTTTATTGGGCCATCGGGTTGTGGCAAAAGCACTGTTTTACGCTGTTTTAACCGGACGAATGATCTAATCCCTAGCGCCAAGGTCAAGGGCAACGTTTTTTTTCGAGGCGTAAATCTCTACAGCAAGAAAGTTGATCCGGTTGAAGTCAGACGGCGGATTGGGATGGTATTCCAAAAACCCAACCCTTTTCCCAAGTCCATCTACGAAAATATTGCTTTTGGTGCCCGTATCAATGGTTATCAGGGCAATATGGATCAGTTGGTAGAAAAATCTCTGCGGAGAGCTGCCATTTGGGACGAGGTGAAAGATAAGCTTAAAGATAGTGGTCTATCCTTGTCAGGGGGGCAACAGCAGCGGTTGTGTATTGCTCGTGCGATCGCAATCCAACCCGAAGTCATCCTCATGGACGAGCCCTGCTCCGCCCTAGACCCCATCTCCACATTGCGGGTCGAGGAGCTCATGCAAGAGCTCAAGCAGAAGTACACCATTGTTATCGTCACTCACAACATGCAGCAGGCTTCCCGCACCTCTGACTACACGGCGTTTTACAACGCTAAGGCCACCGATCAAGGCGGCAAGATGGGATATCTCGTGGAATATGACCGAACTGAAGTGATTTTCCAGCAGCCTGCCCAACAATCCACCCAGGAGTATGTCAGCGGTCGTTTCGGCTAAGGCCTTGCTGGTGCTTCTTTGATGACTGGCTGCCTGGAAACAGCCCCATGGCGGGACTCGTCCATGGCGTTGAAATCCTAGGCATTAGATGATTCAAATTGTCGACCCCTTTCCTGAAGTCGCGGACTCAGGAGCCTAGTGCAGTTTCTCTGTTGCTTCTCTTGTCAAAGCCTCCTAGGATGGTGGAAATGGCTAATGTTGCGAAATATCAACAAAGGAGCTTATGAAGCGTTATTTAGTTCGTTTAATGGCAGTCGCTCTGGCTGTAATCATTGGTCTAACCACTCAAGTTAGCCCTAGCTACGCCGCCAGCTCTGCCATGACGGGCACCTATTCCGAAAACACCATTATGGTGATGGAAGCCTTGCGCACTGCTGTAGACCTGGCAGATGACGCACCGGAAAAAGCAGAGGCTCAGTCCACAGCCCGTGCCTTGATCAATGACTATGCATCTCGCTACCGTCGTGATAGCAAGGTTTCTGCCTTGCCTTCCTTCACCACGATGCAAACGGCGCTCAATGCCCTTGCAGGTCACTACAGCTCTTACCCCAACCGTCCTATCCCTGAGAAGCTCAAGGCTCGTCTCAATAAGGAATTTAAGCGCGTTGAAATTTCTGTCAAGCGGGGCAACTAGTCGCCTTTCTTGGTAAACATCCTTCGGCAACCGTTGATGTTTCGTCGATATCCATTCAAAAGCCTGTGCTAGAGCTAGCGCAGGCTTTTTCTTTGCTTGTGAGTTCTCCTGGGGCGCGATTGCGCGATGACAGTGGACTTATGGTTTTGACGCTTCGACCCAGCGAGTGTGCTGCTCTTTTGAACAAGTTTGCGAGTTCGATATTGGGTGACTTCCGTCTTAAGGCGATGTGGATCCCTTGTCAGCCCTAGGAAACAAGACGGCGTCATGGATTGACATCAGCTATCTGTTGCAGAGATAATGCATTGTTGGCAACCTTTGGGTTTCGTAATCTTAACGTCATCCTTGGGTTAACAAAACCTGTCGCACTCTTAATATTCCCTTGGCTAACGTCGTTGTAATTGGCGCCCAGTGGGGCGATGAAGGAAAAGGTAAGATTACGGACCTTTTGAGTAAGTCTGCCGATGTGGTAGTTCGTTACCAAGGAGGCGTCAACGCAGGCCACACCGTGGTGGTGGGCGAGCAAACCTTCAAACTTCACCTCATCCCATCAGGAATTCTGTATCCCGAGACCCAGTGCATTATTGGCTCTGGAACTGTCATTGATCCGAAGGTGCTGATTGAGGAACTCGACCAGCTCAAGGGACTTAATGTCTCGACGGACAATCTGATGATTTCCGAGACAGCCCACGTGACGATGCCCTATCACCGCATCATCGACCAGGCTGCCGAGCAGAAGCGCGGTACCCACAAGATCGGTACGACGAAGCGTGGCATTGGCCCGACCTATGCCGATAAGTCTGAGCGTAATGGCATTCGCATTGGGGACCTGATGAATCTTGAGGAGTTCCATGAACACCTCACCCGTATCACGGCCCAGAAGAACGTCATCTTGGAGAAGCTCTATGAGCTGCCTCCTCTAGATGCTGAAGAGATTTTCGAAGAGTACAAAGCCTACGCTGAGCGGCTACGTCCCCATGTTGTGGATAGCTCTTTGACCCTAGATAAGGCTGTTCAAGCTCACCTGAACATCCTGTTTGAAGGGGCTCAAGGCACGCTACTTGATTTGGACCATGGCACCTATCCCTATGTGACTTCTTCCAATCCTGTGGCAGGGGGTGCCTGTATTGGCGCGGGCATTGGTCCCACGATGATTGATCGGGTCATCGGTGTGGCGAAGGCCTATACAACTCGCGTGGGTGAGGGGCCTTTCCCGACCGAGCTCCACGAAGAAATGGGTCAACAGCTGGGCTCCCGAGGGGCTGAGTTTGGGACGACAACGGGTCGCCAGCGTCGCTGTGGTTGGTTTGATGCCGTGATTGGCCGCTATGCAGTGCGCATTAACGGTCTGGATTGTTTGGCCATTACCAAGCTTGATGTCCTGGATGAGATGGACGAAATCAATGTTTGTGTTGCTTATGAGGTGGATGGAGGGTCATGCCACGACCTGCCGACGAGTGCCACAAAGTTTGGTCGTTGCAAGCCTGTTTATAAAACCTTGCCTGGGTGGAAAACCTCCACTGAGGATTGCCGCAAGCTAGAGGATTTGCCTAAGGAAGCGTTGGACTATCTCAAGTTCTTGGCTGAACTGATGGATGTCCCCATTGCGATCGTGTCCTTGGGTGCGAGCCGCGACCAAACCATCATTGTGGAAGACCCCATTCACGGTCCTAAGCGAGCCTTGCTCCATGCTGATGGGACGCCAGCTGAGGCGGGTGGTTTTGTTGAGGTTTAGGCTCTAGTTTGAGACTTCTAAGCATGAACTGAAAATGAAAAGACCCGAAGCACTGTTGCGCTCCGGGTCTTTTCATTTAGATCACAGTGCTACTGGGATGAGCCATCAAAGCGGTCTAAATGACTGCGATGCATTCCACTTCGACTAAGACATCTTTGGGAAGGCGAGCGGCCTCGATGCAAGCCCGGGCCGGAGCTGTAGCTTCGTCAAAGAATTTGCTGTAGATCCCGTTCATGGTGGCAAAGTCGTTCATGTCGGCCAGGAAAACGCCGGTTTTGACGACGTTGCTGAAGTCTGCCCCAGCGGCCTTGAGGACTTCGCCCAGGTTTTGCATGACTTGTTCGGTTTGGGCAGCAACATCGCCGTCGCCAATGATTTTTCCAGTGGCGGGGTCGATCGCAATTTGCCCGGAAGCAAACACCATTTTTCCGCTAGCTGCGATCGCTTGGTTGTAAGGCCCAACGGGAGCAGGGGCTTTATCGGTCTGGATTACTTCACGCATGGAATGCCATCGCTAAACTGCGGTTGGTCCTGGCCAAACCCAAGGGCTGAGACAGTGACCCGAGGGATAATATATCAATCCGTAGAAGGCTTAGGTTGAGTCTGCTAGAGAAATCCATCAATCGTTGGTGGCCCGTGAGGCTGATGCTCGCTCAATGCTCTGACTCAGTCTATTGCAGCCGGTAGAGAGAATGAGACTGTGGATCTTAGGGATTTATCGATGGAATCCGACAGAGCATTGATGCAACGGCTCATAATCTTCTCAGAAATGGCTGGCTGAGAGCTGCTTCGTTGTAGCCCAAGTCACGAAAATATAAGGCTTTCACGTTCCAAGATTAGAAATGCCGCAGCCTAGATTAGTTTTGATAGATTTTGTACAGAATTGGTCCATCATAGGAATAACGAAGAACAGTGAGTAAAAATGCTCATTTCTGAAGCTATTCGTTTCCTTCTCCCATTTGGCAAGTTTTGTCAGCAGCCGTCCATTGCTTGAGGGAGCAGTCCCTCGTTTCACTTCACAGCATTAGGAGCTCATCATGGGCCAACTTTCAGATAAAGACCTTCAAGTTATTCATAAGCTCGCTCCTTTGTGGAAGCCTATTCAACAGCTTTGGTGGCGAAATCCCTTGGACTACCGTTTGGAGTTGGTCTCTCAGCCAGCACCTGACCTGGAGGGAGCGCCAGCAACCTGCGCGTTGCAGGGATGTCGCTATGGTCTCTATCGTCCTGGTATGACGGATGCTTTTGCTTATTGCACCAGCCACCGCGATGCAACAATGTTGGTGGTGACAGATGCGTTGGCTCGCCATCGGCAGCAAGTGGCAATGGCGGTCTAGATTTGTCTCTTGTCGAGATCGCGAAGGTAAGGTGAGAAAGAAAGGGCCGTTCTCTACTGGAGAACGGCCCTTTCTTTCTCAATAATCGCGAGGGTTGTTCTTCCTAGCGATCGCGACTCTTGGCAATTCGCCAGCTCAGCAAAATAACTGGCAATAGGCCGACGAGTAGGATGGCCAAAGCCGGTGCCGAAGCCTCTGCCAGACGTTCGTCTGAGGCGTATTGATAAACGCGAATTGCCAAGGTATCGAAGTTAAAGGGCCGCATGACCAGGGTGGCGGGTAACTCCTTCATCACATCGACGAATACGAGCATTAGAGCTGTCAACATGCCGCTGGTCATCAGGGGCATATGGATTTTGGCCAGGGTTTGGGTGGGGCCTTTTCCTAGGCTACGGGCTGCGTCGTCAAAGCTGGGACGGATTTTTTGCAGGCTGGTTTCCAGGGTGTTGAAGGAGACGGCTAGGAAGCGCACGAGGTAGGCAAAGACCAGGGCGATGGCTGTGCCGCTCAATGCCCAACGGATGCCCAGGTTACTGGTGAATTGGTCAAACTGACCGAGGGGAATTAGAAAGCCGACTGCAATGACGGCTCCTGGAACCGCATAGCCCATGGCGGCAAGTCTTGCGCTGAGCCGGAGAGTTGGGTTGGCATTGAGCCGAAGACCATAGGCCACAATCAAGGCGAGGACTAAGCCCAGGAAAGCCGTGGCTCCCGCCAGAATAATGCTGTGGCTGCTGAGTTTCCAGAAGTCAGCATTGAAGGTGTCGGAGGCATTGGTGATCGCCAGTTGCAGCAAATACAGCGCTGGAATAGCCAGGCCAAAAGCGATGGGCAGCGTACAAATGACAATGGCACCCAGGGCTTTAAAGAAACTGAGCTGATAACCTGGCAATCGCTGGCGGGGGCTATCACATTGGTAAAACTTAGCTTGGCGACGGGACCAGCCCTCTAGGAAGACCAGGGTGAGGATAAACAGCATTAGCACTGCAGCTAGCTGCGTGGCGGCCACCCGTTCCCCCATGCCAAACCAGGTGCGATAGATACCGCTGGTGAAGCTGTTGACGCCAAAATATTGGACTGTGCCAAAGTCATTCAGCGTTTCCATCAGGGCCAGGGCCAGGCCTCCCATAATGGCAGGGCGAGCCAGGGGCAAGGCGATGGTGAAGAAGCTGCGCCAGGGGCCGCAGCCCAGGGCACGGCTGGCTTCCATGGTCCGCACGGACTGTTCTAGAAAAGCCACCCGAGCGAGCAGGTAAACGTAGGGATAGAGGGTGAGGCTGAGCATGGCGATCGCTCCCCACAGCGATCTAACCTCAGGAAACCAATAATCACTGACGCTTTCCCAACCAAAGGCCATGCGCAGGGTCGACTGCACCCAGCCCCAATAGCCCAGAATCTCTGTGTAGGTATAGGCCAGGAGGTAAGCGGGCACCGCCAGGGGCAACAGCAAGGCCCATTCAAACAGGCCGCGTCCGGGGAAGCGACAGAGGGTGACTAACCAAGCTGTGGCGACGCCAATGGCAGTGACGCCAATGCCAACGCCTATCATCAAGGCTAGGGAATTGCCGATGTAGCGCGTCAGTACTGTTTCAGCTAAGTGCTGCCAGATCTCGGTCGAGTTGACGAAGATACTGCTCAGCACTACCAGAACTGGCAGCATGACAAAAGCGGCGATCGCCATTACTGCCAAGCTCCACCCCTGGCTCAGCCAAGGATGATTGCGAAGAAAATCTAAAGGGCGACGCACCTTGGTAAAGACACCGAGGGGCGTACGTGAGGGACCAGCCACGTCAGTATCCTATTGAGAAAAAGTCTCAAGCATTAATCTACACTAGGAGTCTCTGTCGTTTCTACCTGGGCAGGGATGTTTCCATCCACAAGATTCTCCACTCCGGAAGTTTATGTCTGTTGCTGAAGCCAATTTGTCATCCCCTGCCAATGCAATTTCGGTTGCAGGAGAGCCAGTGCTTCAGTTACGTGGCCTCGTCAAGCAGTACCCCGGTGTCGGTCATCCTGCCGTAGCTGATGTGAGCCTTTCCCTCCAGCGGGGCGAAATTCTCAGTCTGTTGGGGCCCTCGGGTTGCGGTAAGACCACCTTGTTGAGAATGATTGCTGGCTTTGAGCCCACCGATGCTGGCGATATCTTTATTGAGGGGGCGCTGATGAATCGCCGCCCACCCGAGAAGCGTGGTGTGGGCATGGTGTTTCAAGACTATGCGTTGTTTCCCCACCTGACGGTGAATCAGAATGTTGCCTTTGGTCTCAAGGGCGGTGGACAAAAGCCATGGGGGGGCGATTGGTTTCGCCAAGCCTCGAAGAATCGCAAAAACAAGCAACAGCAAGCTCACAGAGTTCAGCAAGTCCTCAGCCTGGTTGGTTTAGAAGACTTTGGTCGCCGCTACCCCCACGAGCTGTCCGGGGGACAGCAGCAACGCATTGCCCTGGCTCGTGCCCTAGCTCCGGCTCCTTCCCTAGTGTTGCTTGACGAGCCCATGAGCAATCTGGATGTGCAGGTGCGGCTTCGGCTGCGCCAGGAATTGCGAGATATCCTCAAGCAATCCCACACCACGGCTATTCTGGTTACCCATGATCAAGAGGAAGCCCTCAGCATTGCGGATCGCATCGCTGTGATTCGAGGGGGCCAAGTGGAGCAATATGGTGTTCCCGAGGAAATCTATCAAAGTCCTGCCAGCCGCTTTGTGGCTGATTTTGTTACCCAAGCTAACTTTCTGCCAGCTCTCCAGCGCGAGTTAGATCTGTGGGAAACCGAGATTGGGTGCTTTCGAGCTAGATTGACTGGCTTGGGCCAGGCCAAACTCCAGCCCAATAAAGGCGAGATGATGATGCGCCAGGAAGACATTGTCTTGGCGCCTGATTCTGAGGGCAATGGGCTGGTGCGCGATCGCCAGTTCCTGGGCCGCGAGCATCGCTACACCATTGGTTTAGCCTCAGGAAGCCAGCTCCTCGTTCGTATGCCCGTGAGCCAAGCCATCCCCGTAGGAACGACTGTCAAAGTTATGATTGCCCAGCATACGCCTCAGGTTTTTATAGAGTCAGAATAGGGTTAACCGGTTCACTGCTCTCAAGGCTCAACTTCAGGCAAATTGCATGAGATGGATGGTAGTGACGAGCCTGTCTGAATCAATAGGCTCCCAAAAACATTACGTTCCACCCAGCCCGGTGAAGCCGCAGTGGAAGAGCATGACAGAATTAGATCGTGGACCCCATCACGCACTCCACCCGATCGCCGAGAGTCTAACCATGCTACGCCTGACCGAAATCAAGCTTCCTCTAGACCACGACAAGAGAGCGCTCGACCGAGCCATCATCAAAAAACTACGCCTGCGCGACGGTCAGCTCACTGGCTACCGAATTTTTAAGCGCAGCTACGACGCCCGCAAGCGGGAAAACATTCGCTTGATCTACATCGTCGATGTGGACACCACTGAGGAAAAAGGTATCCTCAAACGCTTTAAAAACGACTCCCATGTTTTTGAAGCGCCCAGCACGGACTATAACCTCGTTACCCAAGCTCCGCGAAAGCTCAAAAGTCGCCCCGTGGTCATTGGTAATGGCCCCTGCGGCATGTTTGCCGGGCTGTTGCTAGCCCAGATGGGATTTCGCCCGATCATTTTGGAGCGGGGCAAGGAAGTTCATGCTCGCTCCCAGGACACCTTTCGTTTTTGGAGCAAGGGCACCTTTGACCCGGAGTCCAATGCTCAATTTGGTGAAGGCGGAGCAGGGACGTTTTCTGATGGCAAGCTCTACAGCCGCATCAAGAAAACCGATAATCGCGGCCAGAAGGTACTGCTAGAGCTAATTGAGGCTGGGGCAGAACCGGAGATTCAGTTCGTCAGTAAGCCCCACATTGGCACCTTCCGCCTAGTCAAAATTGTCGAGAATATTCGCAACAGCATCATTCGCTTTGGCGGTGAGGTGCGCTTTGAGCAGCGGGTGGAGGATATTGAAATTACCGATGGCCAAGTGGAAGGCGTGGTGTTGGCCAATGGCGATCGCATCCCCACT
Organism: uncultured Pseudanabaenaceae cyanobacterium; assembly: GCA_938002085.1. Classification (GTDB taxonomy): domain Bacteria; phylum Cyanobacteriota; class Cyanobacteriia; order PCC-9006; family JAAUQQ01; genus JAAUQQ01. Next base: position 7,556 of record CALLAT010000153.1, on the reverse strand, counting down.
AGCCATGTCATCCTTGCAGTGGGCCACAGCGCCCGCGACACCTTCGAAATGCTCCATCGGCGTGGCGTCTATATTGAAGCTAAGCCCTTCTCCCTCGGCGTCCGCATTGAGCATCCCCAGTCCATGGTGGACCAGTTCCGCTTTGGCGAATATGTCGGCAATCCCATTCTGGGAGCGGCGGATTACAAGCTGGTGCACCACTGCAAAGGGGAAGGGCTAGAAGGGCGATCGGTTTATAGTTTCTGCATGTGCCCCGGTGGCCAAGTGGTGGCTGCGGCTTCCGAGCCAGGTCGCCTTGTCACCAATGGCATGAGCCAATACGAACGCAGTGGCAAGAACGCAAACAGCGGCATCGTCGTAGACATTACGCCCGACGACTTCCCCAGCGATAGCCCCCTGGCAGGCATCGAGCTACAGCGAGAGCTTGAGGCCAAAGCATTTGACCTAGGTGGTCGAGACTATAAGGCTCCGGGGCAACTCCTGGGAGACTTCTTGGCGGGTCGCGCCTCGACAGAGCTGGGCAGCGTTAAGCCGACCTACAAGCCCGGTGTCCATCTCTGCGACCTGGCGGAGATTATGCCCGATTATGCCGTTGCGGCCATTCGTGAGGCGATTCCGGCGTTTAACAAAAAGCTGCCTGGTTTTGCCATGGAAGATGCGGTGATGACCGGCTTGGAAACTCGCACCTCCTCTCCCATTCGCATCAAGCGCGACAACAAGAGCCTGCAAAGCCTCAATACCCAAGGGCTTTATCCGGCGGGTGAAGGAGCGGGCTACGCGGGAGGTATCCTTTCGGCTGGTGTAGATGGCATTAAGGCTGCCGAAGCGGTTGCTTGGAGTATCGTCAACGCAGAACAGGCCGCCATGGCAATGTAGCCCTTGCTGTTGGTTGCAATCCCCCCGAATACAATGACTTCTACAAAAACGAGGTCTGCCTCAGCGAACAGCTAAGGCAGACCTCGTTTTTCCCATGGGGGAGGATGGTTATTCGCGCCTACGGTTCCAATGACTTAAATAAACCGGGGGCTGAATCAGAGTGGGTATTGCTCTTTTGCGGGCAAAATGGCCATCCCGTTCAACTTATGCTGCTTCGCACAGGTCTTGAAGGCGTTGACCCACAACATCACATTCTTCTAGCAACATCTCATTCACCACGGGGGTGACCAGGGATAATCGCTCAGAAAACTTGAGATGGGTTTTTAGCTCAAGTAGGGCTCCCTTAGCTCGCTCAATGCAACTGGCGTATTCTTTTTCTGCCGGAGAGCGTTGGGCCTGTTCATAGCCCTGGGCCAGACTTGCTGGAATGAGGCTTGCGGTCATGCGGATTTGTGCATCTAAGCCATAGGACTGGCGTGGTGGAAACGCTTGGGTGGCTTGGTAACAAAGATCTGCTAACTGCATCCCTTCATGCCAGAGCCGAAGGGCATCTGGCTGAGGGTTGAGCCTTACAACCTTTGACGTAGAGCGGGGACTGAATGCCTCGCTGGCTGACTGGGAGCCCTGGTTCCAGTCAGTGATGGACATGACCATATCAACAACCCTGTAGATAATTCTCGATGATCGGGAGGAACACCTCTTCGACGGATCGCCTAGCTTCCCAAAGCACCAGACGGAAAGCTTGCTGCACTTCTGCCCATATCAGAGGAATCCCTGAGAGAACAAAAAGTCTGTGGCAATTGTCTTATTTATCTCTACAAGGGAAGTCACCTTAAAAAGGATGTTTTTAGACTAAAAATGGAAATTTCCGCATAAATCCAATCAAAAGAGTAATAAATTATTCAGCACATACGCAGAAAACAAAGAAAGTAGAGATAAAAGAGGTCGAGATCGCCTTGGCTAAGGGCAATATTGCCAAGCTTCTCTCCCCGCTCTCTCATTAGTTACTCCCAGGAATATGCTGGGAAGGCTCTCGCTATGACAGGGCATAGATATGGCTTTTAACTGGGATATAGATAGGCTTCTACGTGGATTGCATCTATGGAAATAGATTTAAAATACGTCTAGTCAGCCAAAATACTTAGTCCTGTTCTAACTAATACGTACGTAATCAAAATAATTTGCCCTTCGTTCTCAATTTCCCCTGGCATTTTCTAGCTAAAAGACATATTTAATACAATTAAATCAGCGATGTTCCCTTTTATTTACTCAGGCTTGTGCCTGTAGTATTCACAGCCTCGAGTAGCATTCCTAGCGCTTATTGAGGTGGAAATATTCCCCAGGTGGTTTCAGATGGGTTAAAGCTGCATCACGATACATGGGCGGTGGTTATGCTGAAGGGCTCAATAGCGACTGAGGTAGGAATTCAATCAGTCATCGTCAGGCAATACGGGATAATCAAAGGCCAGTCGTTTACCCCAACCTGCCATGCAAACTGAGACCATCAAGGCTGGAGAGTTAACTTGGTTCTATCGAGAGGCCAAGCCAGAACAGCCGAATGACCGCCCTCCTGTGGTGCTTTTGCATGGCTTGGTGTCTCAAAGCTATGGCTGGCGAAAAGTGATGCCAGCTCTGGCTAAGCAGGGATTTCGGGCGATCGCCCCGGACTGGATTGGTGCAGGCCGCTCCGAAGAGCCTGAAAAACGAGAATTTGGCTATAACCCTGATGCTTTCGTGGAAGTATTGGGTCAGTGGCTAGATGCCATGGAGCTGGACAAGGTTTCCTTGGTGGTGCAGGGCTTTCAGGGCTCCGTTGGAATTCAATATGCCCTGCGTAATCCAGACCGCATTCACCGGCTGGCGATTCTCAATGCCCCCATCGTGCCAGAGGCCAGATTGCCTTGGAAAATCAAGCAAATGGGGATCCCTCTTATGGGTGAGGTGATTACCCAGGATCCTATCTTGGTAGATCGCACCCTCGAAGGTGGCGGTGGCTATGTGGTGGAGGACAAAGACTTAGACGAGTATCGTCGTCCCTTCCTCAAAAGCTCCTCGGCGGGGCGTTGCCTCCAGGCCACCATCCAGGGCTTGAAGCTCAAGGCGTCCACCCAGGAAATTTCCCAGGGGCTGAAGTCCATGGATAAGCCTGTGCTGTTGGCTTGGGGCGATCGCGATCCTTGGCTTCCCATTGAACAGGTCAAAGACTTGGTTAAATCCCTGCCTGATGGCAAGCTCGTTGCCCTCGAAGAAGTGGGCCACTATCCCCAAGAGGACTGGCATGAGAAAGTGAGCGAAGCGTTGCTACCTTTTCTGCGAGCAAAGGACCTTTAATCTCTTCGTTTGTGGGGGAGCCCGTTAGGCTACAGCCATTGCTGCTTGAACCTGATGGTTCTCTGAAAAAAAGCGGTCGCTAGAGAATGTTCTAGCGACCGCTTTTTAGATTCTTAGCTTTCATGTCGTCAGCTCAGGCGACATGAAAGCCCAGCCAATCCAAGCCTATAGCTCTGTATTGGAACTGGTATTCGATTCGGACTGAGAAGATTCGGCCTTACTAGCTCCCTCTACCTCATCTCCTTTGGAAGGGGAAGCATCCATCTGGGGAATATCCAACCGCTCCGCATCGGGACAATCTTCAGAAACAGTGGGTTCAAACCCAAATCGACTGACGGAGGAAATCTTTTGACTAATGGAGCCAATGCTATCTAGACGGACCAACTCTTCCCAAGCAGAGACCTCATCTTCCTCATCTAGCTCATAGCGGAGGGTTACCAAGTCTCCCTCGATATCGAGAATGCGAGCTCGCTCAATCCACCGTTGCTGATCCCGCAGGAAGATACAAACTTCCCGGCCGTCACAACACAGTTGATAAATCTTGCGATGTAGCATCAATTCCTTTTTGAAACCAAAACGCGAGCACCGAATGACCTAGAAAGCTCCCGTTCAACGGACTGGCTACAACATCAAAGGCGGGGTTTAGGTCAGTTTGTCGATTGCTCGATACCCAATGCTTTCACAAAGCGTCATCCATTGCATACAAAATTTTAAGGATTTCTAAATTTTTCCTGGATTTTCGTTGCATAAATTACATCAAGGCCGGTAGTAGCACTGTGAGCTTCTAAGCCAAGCCAGCATTTCATCTCTCTAATGCTGTCTCTTGACGGAGGAAGCGGCACCATGGAGATTCAGGACGCATTCATCCTCTGTTCTCGTAAAGAATCTTCACCATGCAATTGCAGCTCAGCACCTGGCCCGAAGTGGAAACCTATCTGGAATCTTCAAAAGGCATCATCATCCCCATTGGCTCGACGGAGCAGCATGGCCCCACTGGACTGATTGGGACTGATGCGATTTGTGCGGAGGCGATCGCTAAAGGTGTTGGAGAGGCCACGGGAGCCCTGGTTGCCCCTACCATCAACGTCGGCATGGCGCTTCACCACACGGCCTTTCCTGGCAGCATGAGCCTGCGTCCCAGCACTTTGCTGCTGGTCATTCGCGATAGCTTGACTGGCCTGGGTAAGGCGGGCTTCCGTCGCTTCTTCTTTATCAATGGCCATGGCGGCAATATGGCCACGCTTAAGGCTGCCTTTGCCGAAAGCTACGAGCACTTGGCTTTCAGCGGCATCGACCCTGAAACGGAGACTCGCTGCCATCTAGCCAATTGGTTTATGGGCAGTGGCGTCTATAGGCTGGCGAAGGAACTGTACGGCAGTGAAGAGGGCTCCCATGCCACGCCGAGCGAAGTTGCCCTGACTCAATTTGTTTATCCCGAAGCAATCAAGCAGGCTGAGCTAACGCCGAATCCGCCCAGGGGTCATCGCATCTATGGGGCTGCAGATTTTCGCCGCAAGTATCCCGATGGCCGCATGGGCTCCAATCCTGCCTTGGCCACCCCGGACCATGGGGAGCAGTTTTACAAGCTCTCTGTGGCAGAGATTTCCGAGGCTTATCGACAATTTATGGCGTGATAGCCCAGGGGCGATAGGACCCAATTGCTTGGGCTAGGATGTTGTCATAGCTAATTCTGGCGCTTTCCTATGCCTACCATTGCTGCTCAAGATGTCACGCTCGCTCAGCTGAAGTCCTCGCTGGGATTGCGGCATGTGCAAGAGCCAGAATTTTTCCCTGAGTGGTCTCAGCTAAGTGCCAGCCTCTCTCCCCTTGAGGTCCAAATGCTGGACCGCATCAAAGCGAACTTTTCCAGCTTGATGGAAGAGCCGCCTGTGATGGAGAACAGCGTCAAAATGGTCGTTCTGGCTCCCATCCTAGACATGTTGGGCTTTTACCAGCCTCCCTTTAGTCTGCGAACCGAACCCAGTATTGAAGTGACAACGGAAGATGAAGGTGTGCGAATTCGGGGGCGAATTGATGTTTTGGTTCTGCAGAATCAGCTTTGGCTAACGGTGATTGAATCAAAGCGTAGTGATTTTTCGGTGACGCGAGCCATTCCCCAAACCCTGTCTTACCTGATGGCGAATCCCCAACCCACACAGCCTGGCTTTGGCCTAATTGTGAATGGCAATGAATTCCTATTCTTGAAAGCAACGCGTCAGCCTGCTGAATATGCCAACTCGCGATTGTTCTCGTTGATCAATCCGGGGAATGAGCTATATCAAGTTTTCCAAGTGTTGAAGGAGCTGCGTTCCACGCTGGAGCCGCCCTGCTCAGACTAAGATGCGCTGGGGGATTGCTTGTGATAATTCAGGTCAATCTGACTCGGACATTGGGCTGAGGGCAATGCCGATCGCATCCACCAACCGACTCACTGCAAACACCTCCAGCCCAGTCCCTTCAATATCTTGCCCCTTGGGCACAATCGCTCCCTTAAAGCCCAACTTGGCGGCTTCTTTAAGGCGAATTTCAATCTGAGAAACGGGGCGGATCTGCCCGCCTAAACCAACTTCTCCCAGCAAGACATAATCTGGATTGACCACGCAATCGCGGAAGCTGGCCACCACAGCCATGGCAATGCCTAGGTCCGCTCCAGGCTCGCCCACGCTAAGCCCACCAACGGAAGCCACATAGCTGTCGAATTTTGACAGGGGCAGGCCCACTCGTTTCTCTAGCACCGCCAGAATCTGCACCAAACGGTTAAATTCCAGCCCCGTTACGGAGCGTCGAGGCGAGGGGTAGCTGGTGGGGCTCACTAGGGCTTGCAGCTCAACAACCAGGGGACGGGTGCCTTCACAGGCCACGATGGTGGAGGTGCCAGGGGAGACTTCATCGCGATCGCCCAAGAACAACTCTGAGGGATTCAGCACCTCTTCCAAGCCGCTGGCCACCATCTCAAAGACGCCCAGTTCATTGGTCGCGCCAAAGCGGTTTTTGACCGAGCGCAGCAGGCGGTGGCTGGCAAAGCGATCGCCTTCGAAGTACAACACTGTATCGACGAGGTGCTCCAGTACCTTGGGACCGGCGATCGCCCCTTCTTTGGTCACGTGCCCCACGATGAGCAAGTTGATTTCCATCTGCTTGGCCATGCGCATCAATGCAGAGGTGCATTCCCGCACCTGAGCCACAGAGCCTGGCGCAGAATTCAGCGCGGAATAGTAGAGCGCTTGAATACTGTCGATCACAGCCACCTTGGGCCTTAGAGACTCTAGTTCAGACAGAATGGTGTCTAAATCGGTTTCGGGCAGCAAGTAGGGACCTGGATTGGCATCATTGCCATTGTTCTCGCCGTCATCGGCTGCTGTTTTCTTCGGTTTGCGACCTTTAGGCTTTGATTTGCTTTGGGGTAGGGGAACGCCCAGGCGCTGCCAGCGCAGCTTCACCTGCTGTCCCGATTCCTCCGCTGCTACATAGAGCACTCGATGGTGATGGGATAGGCTCATAGCCGTCTTTAACAGCAGGGTGGACTTGCCAATGCCGGGGTCACCGCCTAAAAGCACCAAAGAGCCAGGCACAATACCGCCCCCTAAAACGCGATCGAATTCGCCGTAGCCCGTGGGAATCCGGGACATTGGGTAGTCGGAGATCTGAGAAAGGGTGAGGGCTGCCTTGGGCTTAGCTTCGCCTTTGGGGGCAGCTCGCTTGGTACGGAGGCGAGTGCGATCGCCGATCCCCTGGGTGGGAGTTGCTTCTACGACTTGCTCTACCAGCGTGTTCCATTCCTGACAGGCTGGGCAGCGACCAAAAAACTGTCTAGTCTTTGCCCCACAGGCGTTACAGCTATATTCGGTCTTCTGTTTAGCCATCAAATCACACAGTTTAGAAGAAGGGAGAGTTGACTATTCTCACCCAAAATAAAGCCGTTTGAAGAGATGAAACAATACCCTCTCAAAACTGCTGAGAACTTGACTTTTGAAAGGGAGAAATTAGCTCAACTTCAAGTTGCTAGGGATAATCTTTTTAATTGTTAAGTTCGGTTAAAAGTTAAAAAAGCTTGAAGTCTTGCTACATCTGGGCTTCAGGCGGGTCTAATAGGGAAGAGATACGCTAGCATTCTTATCATAGAGCCTTAAAAGTTAAGGCAAAGAGATAGGGGTTAGTTCATTCACTGCGGCAATTGATTACGATTCTGCAATAGGGTGCGCTAGCCATCCACACCGTGCACCCAAATAGGAGGCTTGCGCTAAATGGAAAGCCAAAAGGAAAGAATCCTCGTCGTTGATGACGAAGCGAGCATCCGTCGCATTCTGGAGACTCGCCTCTCCATGATTGGTTATGACGTGGTTACCGCT
>CALLAT010000152.1 GCA_938002085.1 uncultured Pseudanabaenaceae cyanobacterium | reverse complement strand
TTCAGGAATACTACCTGCCTCTAGGACACAGGTTTCTGGGGTAATGCTGGTGCTGCCCTCAAAGCTGAGAGCGAAGGGGCGGGGGTGGTTGCCCGGTTCAATGGGCGTGGGCAAGAAGCCTGCGAAGAAGGCATGGTGGGCGGCATAGGTGAAGCTTGCAGGAGAATGGCGGGCTTCCCAGCCCTGGGGCATGAGTTGAGCGAGGTTGGGCAAGCGCCCTTGCTCAAATCGAGATTGAGCCACGTCGTAGCGCAGGGTGTCAAAGGTGATAAAAACAATGTCGTGGGTGCCGACGAGGGCATTTACATCGAGCATGGTTCAGTCCCTCGCTTCAGCAACAGATCCAGTTCAGTTGTGTAGGTTTCTTGCCCCTGCCAGGTTACCCCTTTAACCAGATCGCCAAAGGCATTGAGCTCGATAATGTAATGGTCTTTTAGATTGGGGGCAATCAATAGATCCACACCGCAGTAGAAGGTCTGGGGGAAGCAGGCAACAGCTTGTTCACAACTGTCGAGCATTTTAGTCCAGGCGGCGGGGGTGAGGCCCGATGGCAGATCGGCGAGGGTGCGGCGATCGCTGCCCAGGTGCAGGTTGGTCATGGGACTTTTGCCCAAGCGCAGCACCACCTGCCGCGCCTTGCCACCAATCACGACGACTCGGGCATCAAACTCCCGTCCTTCAATCCGCGCTTTGGGCATCCAGGCTTCCACTTGAATGGACTCTTTGGCCAGGAAATTGATGATGTCAGCTACATGCTCAGGGTTGCGATACTGACGAACCTTGCGAGAGTTGTAGAAGCGCAGTTCCCCCTCTTCGATGGCTCGCTCCACTGTGGTAATTGCCCGTTCTGCATCACCCCAATATTCATAGGCCACAACGCCAGAGGCGGCGGAACCATGGGCGAGTTTGACGAAGACGCGATCGCAGCCAACTTCGGCCATGACAGCTTTGAGCTGGTCATAGTTGTGGATCGAACGGGTTTGGGTGAGCGATCGGGCAATGGGAATGCCGTTTTCTGCCAAGATGCGTTGGCATTGGATTTTGTCGAACATCTGGGCGATGTCGTTGGGGTGGTTGAGGATTTGTCCCTGGAGGGGCTGAGCCCAGTTCTGGAGCTGTGATCGCCAGCCCAGATACCACTGGCGGGGATGGTAAATCCGGCCTTTGTCTTCGACGAGGCTTAGGGCTTGGGCTGCTGTGATGGATTGGAAGTCGGGGGGATTATCTGGCGCTAGGACGTTGGCTCCGGCGGCGATGAAGCCGCGATCGGTGGCGAAGTTACGCTCGGGGGCGTCAAAGCGGAAGTAGGTGGTGGGGCTGTCGTAGTGGGTGAGGGAGTCGCGATCGTTGAGCAGGTCTTCGTAGGGAATGAGCTGGGCTGGGGGCAAGTTAAAGCTAGCGAGGGCCTGTTGAAATTTCTCAACGCGGGGGCTTTGGGGATTGGCGATGAGTACAAAATTCATTCGTGCTTAAGTCGTCATACAAAAGAAGTGACAAAGGAGACTTATTCGTAAAGTGCAGTGTGACGTGTAAAGCTATCTGCCTCTTCCTCATTGTCATAGTCCGGCCAATCATCTATTCCATACTGATAGTCCGAAATGAGTTGGCACGACTGCTGGGAGAGCTGAGAAATTGCTGCTTCTGAAAACTTATTTCCCGTAACATTCAAGGCTTTTAATGCAGTGCTAGATGACGCCTCCAACAACGTCTCTAACTCAGCATCTTGAAATGCTCCCATCTTTAGATCTAGAACGGCAAGGCGATCGCGAATCGGTGCTTCTAGAAAAGCCTGAAGTAGCCTCTTACCCGCCTCAGCACTACACAAACCCAAAGACTTTAGATTGGGATAGGTGTTGCCTGCCAAAATAGGGGCTAGCGGCTCCAGAATGTTCTTGTAGTGATAATTTCGGCCCAGCCACAGCTCGAAAAATTCCAGTGCAGGCAAGTCCATCGAGCAAAGTTGCTGAATGTTTTCTTGTCGGATATCTGAGGTTTCAATAATGAGTGTTTTGAGATGCTCGTGGCGTAATCCCTCACAGCTGAGAATATAACTGCATTCGCTATCATGCCAATCTCCATAGCCAAAATAACCAAAGATTTGCAAAATCTCTAGCCTGGGAAAGGCTTCAAGAAAGGGGCGAATATCAAAGACTGCAATTTTGGAGCGCTTGAACTCTGGCGCGCGATAGCCTTCACTATCCCCCACGAACACCCCTTTGAGGTTAGGAAGTTGCTCCTTCGCCTCACAAATGGCCTCGATTGCCACACCAAAGGTATGTTCTTCCCCTGTGCCGTGGTTGCGATCTATTTGGAAAATCAGAGCTTCTAATTCTGCAACTCTGGGGTCTTTTAACAGGGCCTCAAACTGACTCAAATCATAGGAATGAGCCCGCCCCAAATTTCCCATTCGTACAACGTAGGCATTGTTGAGCGGATCAGTGATGCCAACTTGAGGATTGTAGGTTTCAAAGCGCCAGTTATTTAGGGTCTTAAAGTAGTTGAGGGGACGCTGGGTCAATAACGCTTGCTTGCCGCGCTCGCTCTCTCCATTTCGCAGCAGCCGACAGGCCAAGCGCTGCATCTCCTCAGCTGGGTCATCCAACGCTTTGACCGTAAGCTCAATGCCTTCCTCTCCATACTGAAAAGCATCCGTCAATGCTGACAAGCGGGCTGCCAGGGTTTCGCTCTCTAAGCGTTGCTGGGCTCCAGCCAATCCACCCAGAATTGCCCCCGTGACTGGGGGAGGTGTTTGGCCACCCAAAATGGCATCAGACGCTTGGGGATTGGAGGGAGTCATGGCTGTTACGGAGGAAAAGGATAAGACGAAGCAATAAAGGGGGGAGAACGGTAGGCCTAAAGCGACAGTTGCCAGATCTTAACTACTCCATCCTGGGTGCCGGTAACCAGTTTGGTTGCATCTGGGGTGAGGGCGATCGCTCGCAACGGCGAATCTTCGCAAGCCAGTACGCTCTGCAACTCTCCTGTTTCTAGCGACCATTGTTTGAGCTTCAATGCACCTGCACTGAGTAAGGACTGACTATCGGCTGTTACAGCTAATCCTTGAATCCAGTCGGGATGGGCAAAAAAGGAATGCTGAAGCTGAGCCGTTTCCAGATTCCAGATTTTGATGCGTTGATCTCCGCCAGTGATCAGATATTTACCATTGGGGCTGAAGGTTACTGCTTTGATACCTTCCTCAGTCTGGCGAAAAGTTTGATGTAACTCTCCCGTCACAGCATCCCAAACTTGAATCGTTGTTTTCCCTGCACTGCCTAGCCATCGGCCATCGGCACTGTAGGCAATCGCAAAGTGAGATCGCGGATAGCGCCGATCCAGTTGACTTTCCCAGGTCTTAAGGTTTTGGAGTGAGCCGGTTTGAAAATGGTCCTGGCATAGTCGAATTGTGCCCTTGGCGTTGATGGTCGCAAATTGCGTTTCGTTGGGATGAGGGGCGATCGCAAGAATCCCGACTTCCTCGGGGTCTTGTACGGTGTGGCTCGGTAATGCATCCAATTTCCAGAAGGATAGGTTGGAGCAAGTCCGCTGTTTCTCAAAGTTATTTAAAAATGGATCGCTGCTGCCTAGGATGACAAATTGACCATCGGCGCTAAATTGGACAGCATTGATATTTGCGTTGTGGGTTTGATAATCCACTTCCTTGGCTAGGTCTCGCGCTTCTCCCGTGGTCACATCCCAGATGGAGAAAGTCCAGGGTTGAGTCGTTTTTCTGCCTTGGCGATGGCGATCGCCCACTATCGCAATCTGGGTCTGGTCTGGACTAATGGCAACAGCATTGATGGCATTGGCATGTCGGTCTTTGGCAGGACTAAGCTTAAAGCGATGGATGCAGCTAAGTTGAAGGGCTGTGCTTGAGGTCATGGTGAATTGCTCCTATTCAGAAACAGAGCAATAGCGGCGGTATTTGGGATCTTCCTCCTCGTATTCCTCTTCCTGCCCAACTGCGAGAACATTAATGCCTAGGGCATTGAGCTGATCAATCCTTGCGCCAGACAAAAAGTTTTCAGAAACGTTTAGTGTCTCTAAATCTTTTACAGCTGGACAATCCAAAAGCTTAGCTGCGCCTTCGTCACCCAGCGTTCCCAAGGAGAGGTCTAGCACCTGGAGTCCACCGATGAGTGGCGATCGCACCAGCATATCCATCATGTCGTCAGCAAAGGTGCTGTTCCGCAATCCCAAGTAAGTCAGTGTGGGATATCGCAAATCGGTCAAAATGGGATTGAGGTCTCGATTCCAGCAGTCCCCCCCGTAGTTTTCATCCCCAAACCACAGCTCTAGGTGCTCCAGCGCTGGAAACTCCCAAGCATAAATCTGGTGGACCGTTTCGCGGCTGAGGCCTCCGGTTTCCACGATTAACGCTTTGAGATGCTGATGCGTGCCTGGGGTTTTAAACTCCAGCTCCATTCCACCTCGAATTTGTAAGATTTCGAGCTGAGGATAGGCTTGAAGAATGGGGGAAATGTCGCTCTGGTTGAACCAGGAGATTTCTGATTCTTCTGAGGTAATATCACCCAGGAATAGTGCTTTGAGATTAGGGAGGCGATCGCGTAAGGTCACTAGGTTTTCAACCAGTTCTTGGGTCGAGGACTCTCCTGTACAAATATCCTCTGTGTTTTGCCAAGCTCCAATGACTAAAGCTGTAAGCTGATCAGCATTGGGCTGTTGCAATAGAGCTTCCAGTTTATGGATGACAGTCGATTCATCATCCCAGCCGCAACGCAATGCATAAGCAAGCTGTGGCGAAACCGTAACAGATTGATTGAGTTCGAATGTTTGAACCTCTCGATTGGCAAAGCGAGTGGCATAGCTGCCGTAACCTTCGAGGTCTAGGCGTTCTGTCAGCGTCCACACTGATTCTGGGGCCAGCGTAGTGCCCTGGGGTTGGCGCAGGAGCCAGCGGGCTCGGCGGCGTAGGGTCTTGGAGCGATCGCCCAGCATGTCTTTGAGAACAACTCTACCGGCATCGCCATAGCTCCAGGCTTGGTCCAGAGCTTCAAGGCGAACGGCGAGGTCTGGGTTAGCTAGCCTTTGGCGAATGCCGTCAATACCGCCAAGGGTGACGCTGGTTAGTGGGGCTGGGGTGTTGTTGCCGAGAGTGGCATCAGTGGGTTGGGGAGAAGTAGGAGTCATAGAAGGAAGATAATGCTTAAAATTCGATTTTTATTCTGCAACAGAGCATCGGCGTCGATATTGAGGATCTTCTTCTTCGTCTTCTTCATCCTGTGCATCTGCAATAACCTGAATCTTAAGAGATTTCAGTTGGTTAACCATTTCATCTGAGAGATAGTTTCTTGAAACATTGAGAGTTTGAAGAGAATCTAGAACTCCACTTTCAAGAAGGATTTTAGCCCCAGTGTCTCCCAGGGTACCCATAGAAAGGTCGAGTTCAATTAGTTGGGATCTTGCTGGAGCTAAAGCCAGGGAGATTGCGATGTCATCACTATAGTCACAATTTCGAAGTCCAAGATATTTTAGGTTGGGTAAAACTTCCCCTGAGACAATAGGCATGAGGGTGCTGATTGCAGATGTTGCTCCATATTCTTCATTGCCCATCCATAACTCTAGGTATTCTAGAGATGGAAGCTGGGAGTTACAAATATCACTGATTGCGGCTTGACCTAGACCTCCTGTTTCAATGGTCAATGCAATCAAATTATTATGAACGAGCTCTCCAAATCTCAATCTATCTGTAAATTTTTGATTCCAGGAGCAAGAATCTCCTCTGACCTGAACAACTTCAAGTTCATTATAGGTTTGCAATAGCTTACTTAGATCGCCTTGAGTAATGCTAGAAATCATTGATTCTCCATCAGCAATATCTCCTATAAATAGTGCTTTTAACTGTTTCAGATTCCCATGCTCTCGTAGTAGAGACTCCGCGACAGTATTTACAGGGATGCCCCACCCCCAAAAGCCAATAACTAGCGCCTCGATCAAGTCCGCTTTTGTACTATTTAGTAGATGGAGCAACTGAGCATCAATGTTAGCTTCCTCCACGGGCTGGCGCTCGCTCCAACGACCTTCGCGCAGGGCGTAGGCTGTTGCCAACGGCTCTTGGCTAGGTAGCGACGGATATACATTTTCGACTTTGCGATGGGCAAACATCTGAGAATGGTTGTTCGGGAGACCATCCAGTCGCTCAAAATGCTGCCAAAATCTGTAGTGCTTTAGGGCTTGCTCCACTGATTTTTCGGGCCGAGTTCGCAACAGCCGATAAGCCTCCCATTGCGTTCGTGGCAACGCATCCTCCAATAACGGAATTAGTTCAGCAAAGCCAGCTTCGCCATGGTTCAAGCAATCCTTCATCGCTGCAAACTTCGTTGCCAAGTCCGAGCTACTCAGTCGCTCCTGCACCGGCCCAAGCCCTCCCAAGACTGCTGCTTGAGCAGGCACTGGTGCGTCTCCGCCTAGAATGGCATCCTGCTGATTCGGTTCGTTAGAAGAAGTCGTCATCGGGCTGGCCTAGCTTAAAATCTTGGATTGAATAGGTTGGGGGGTGAGGCGGGCTAATTCAACTTCGCAATCGCCCTCCTCTTAACCAAAACCTGTTCAGTCAACAAATCTTGAACTGTGGCGACCAAAATGCGATGCTCCGTCACCTCAAAATCCACGGCAATCCGGTCAATGCCCACCTGCCCCGGCGGCTCCAGCCGCGCCACACAGATCTGCTCATGGTTGCGCTCCAGAGAACGATAGGTTTCCTGCTGACGCAAAGGCTTACTACTCATTCGCCCCTGGGCGTCATACACCACCTCCGCCTCCGTCATCTGAGCCACTTCGCCAATGTCTAAGCGAATTTCTGTTTGCCCGTCCAAAGCAGCTTGGAGCGTCAGCGGTTCCGCCCGTTCACAGGGATACTTCAGCCCCGGCTCAAACAGTGGGAAGTAGTTATACCCGCGAGCATAGGGGTCCCAAAGACGAATGGCATAACCATGGCGTAAATAGTCCTCCAAGCCAGCAATCTGGGTCAGGGCTAAAGCCCCATGGGCCACCGCCTCAAACGGTTTATGTAGCTTGACTCGCTGCCGCCCAAAATAGGATTGAAACAGCTGCTGAATCGCTTTAATTTGACAGCTTCCGCCCACCAGCAGGACCTGCTCAATCTCATTCTTTTGCAGTCCCTTACGATTTCCCAAAGCCAAGACTTCATCAATGGCCTGGCGAAACTGTTCCAATAACTGCCGGTCCTCAAGCAGCGTTTCAAACTGAACCCGCCCCAGAGCCAGGTCGTAGGACATGAAGGTTTCTTCGTCTAGCCAGCTTTCCCGGACCTGCTCCTCGGCATCCGCTTGGGAAAGACGGATTTTGAGCTGCTCAGCGATCGCCAACAAGTTCTGCCAGCCCACTTCTCCCACCGTTTCTCGGCTGCTGCCCATCTGCTGAAGATAATCTTCCACAATCCAGCGATCGATATCTTCCCCACCCACATAGGCATCTGCCTTGGCCAACACCTCTGCTTGCAAAATGGTCTGGGCAGCAGACAGGCCGGAAGTGCGCACCAAGCTCAGGTCTAAGGTTCCACCCCCAAAGTCCGCGACCAACACCGTCGAGCCCGGTCGCTGCACAGCATAGCCCAGGGCCGCAGCCGTAGATTCATCCACAAACTTGACCTGGGGGAGTCCAAGTTTGTTGGCCATCTGCTGAAACCAGTCGAGGTAGCATTCAAATGCCCCCACAGGCACGCTAAAAATGACCAATGAAGGCTGAATATTTTGAGCCTGTACTGCCTTCCAAATTTCAGAGATCAGCTGAAATGCGATCGCTTCTGCATCAAACACCTCCCCCTCAATGGTTCTGGCCGGAGGGCGAAAATCTGCTGCCAAGTCACGCTTAAAGCCACGAAAAAATCGCTGGGGCTGCATTAGGCCCAGCCGCTGCGATCGCACTGCTTCCCCCACAACCAAATCTGCGACGCCTCGCACATATACCAGGCTAGGCACCACAGCGACATCGCGGTTCTGACCTTCGTTAAAAAGCCTCGATAATCCCGGAAAGCGCAGGGTTTTAGGTGCCTGAGTGTCCGGCTCCCAGAAGCTGACGACGGTATTACTCGTACCAAAGTCGATAGAAATTGCGGTCATGACAACAATTCCTCCGATGCGACGTTCTCCCCGGTGGTTGCTGGAGCAATACCTGGCGGTAGCGTTCGACTTACCTTTGCAGGCACCACAATTTGTCCAGACTTACCATGGCGGTAGCCAATAAATCTCACATAAACCGCTTCACCCGGCTCCACATCCTCTGCATCAGCTTGGTGTAGCTGAGGTTCATAAGACACCGTCTCCCAGGGACGTCCAATAGACTGATAGCCCCAGAATTTGACCAAATTATCGAGGCTCGTGAATAGCGCCACAACATTGCGGGCTGGTAAATCAGGCTTGGTCTCCGCCATCCGACGAACGGTAGGATGCTGAGTCAACAGGGTTTGGATTTGTTGAAATGACTTCGCTTGGCTATCTTGCTGCACCTGCTGCGCCTGCTCGTCCAAATCCCCCCGCAGTCGAGCGCATTGCTGCTTGATGGCTTCGAGCTCAGTTTCCAACTCAGCCTTTTCGCGACGGTTGGTTTGCAGGGCCAAGGCTGTTTCATCCAGTTCCTGTCGAGTCTGGACTAACTTCTCACTCAGCGTTTGAATAGAAGCTTGGTAAGACTCATCTCGGGCCTGCGCCGCTTTGCGAGCACGCTCGTAGATCAGCGCAAGTATCCAGAATGCAGCGGTAAAAAAGACGCTACAGCCGATGAAGAGCAGCAGTAGACGATTACTCTCCTGCAGTGACACCCCCCCCATGGAAAAGACCTCGCCTGAAATGAGATGATTTATCACCCTCGGATCAATCCTTTTGTTGGATAGATTGGGACTGTTCCGCAGAGAGGTCTTGAATTAACGCATTATCCTGGTCGCCGTCATATTCAGGCAGCAGCTCTCGCGACTCAACCTGGCCTAAGGACTTTTCTAAAGCTTCTGTGGCTAAGGTGCAGCTTTCGCCTTGGCCGTTAAGCACCGTCTCGGTGACCTTGCCATCTGGACCAATGCGATACTCAATCTTTTGATACTCTGCCATGGCTGTTCCATCACGCTAGGTTGAGAGATTGCAGACGAGTCTTATTCCATGCAGTGAGCTGAAATAAGCTGGTTGCAACCGACAGATAGACCCTCTTAACCATTCTAGGAGGCTCAGTGGGGACTCCTAGAATTTGAGATTTATTTGTAACTTTGATCTCTGCGCTTTATATTTCCCTCTGCGGGCCAAATAATCTCAACGATTGAGGGTTATTTGGCTGGACTCTGCAGAACATCAGCTTGTAGCTGACTCAAGCTCGCTGGGCAAATCTGTTTTTAGACTAGAGACTGCTCGGTGATTTTGAAAATTTTTTGTTCGCTGTATGAGCATCTGAGTTTGCTTTGTAGAAACTCTACCTATCGCTTGGCTGGTTGCTGTGCTGCAATATCTGAGGATAACGGCATCTAATCAGTCTTCAAATCTGATTAGATGCTTTGGCAACAATTGCGCTTTCTTGGGAAGTTGCCTTTTCAAATAGCTTCATCGCCATCTAGGACATTTGTTGCTCAAAGCATCTGCATTATTCGAATGAAGTACCTCACCCTTGTTGTTGTAAAACCATGACGCCTGTTATGGCACTCAACACTCCTCAGGAAATTCCTGGCAATCAAGTATCTCCAACTCAGTCTGATAGGACTCTTGGAACGCTTGGGGTTAGGCTGCTTAGTCCATGGCAATGAACCTTAGCAAGGTGACAAGCGAGATTGCCAGTTGGCTAGCTGTCCCCCCAAGAGCTTGCTCGAAGCTAAGGAGTCATTTGGCCCGGAATGAGCGGCAAAATCCTATAGAGGTGACTACTGGCTTAGGGGTCATCGGAGCTAGCGAAAATGCTCTGGTCAGTGCAATTAATAGACTGCCATCTGACCAGTGGAGCATCCGGAGCAATCGCAGCATTGTTGTAGGTGTCAGCGGCACACCGCATTTACCCAGAGTCCCCACCCATGACATTGATTCTTCTTTCCCTAGTCACCGCTTGCTTGCTAACCCTGGATCAGGATGCCCAACGTTGCTGTTCAATGGCGGCGATATCTGGCCGTGCTTCCGGTCGCTTAACAGTTCCCGTTTTGGCTTATCGGGGGACGGGTCGCTTGGGTTGCTACCGCGCCAGTGAGCGAGGCTAAGCAACTTTCGTCCGGCGTTACTGCTTCTCTCTCAACATAAAGCCCCCACCGCTGGGGCGAGGGTTGAAGCATTGAAATGCTGCCTGAGTTGTGTTTCGTGGGACTTCTTAGAGATCAGTTGTTTGTCCAAAGCGACTTTGGGCATTTGTAGCCTTACTTATAGCTCCGCTGGGTCAGCTCCACGGCCTCAAACGCCAGCTTCTCTTCATGAAGCAACGGCTCCTGCTCCTCGCCTTGGTCCTGCCAAGCCGCCACCGTGCTGAACTGGGCATCATTGCGCTGGGCCTCACCGTCAGCCGTCTGATACTCCTCACGGAAATGGCAACCATAAGACTCCTCCCGCGCTAGAGCATCGCGGGCCATCAACTCGCCAAACTCCATGAAATCCTCCACTCGTCTCGCAAACTCCAGGTTTTTGTTCAAATTATTCGGCTTACTAGGCACCCACAGATTCTGCCAAAACGTCCTTCTACAGTAAGTCTGCCTCAAACTGCACTTGTCGATACAAAGCCTCAATCGGCAAGCTCAAGTCCACCGTCTCCAACACCAGCTCATCCTCAGCCTCATAGCTATACAAAACCCAAAGACCAGCCTCGTTTTTCCGAAAACACTCCACCCCTTTATGGTCTGCCTGAATCAGCAAATACTCTTGTAACGACTCAGCCTGACGATAACGACGGAACTTTTTACCTCGATCCATCGCTTCAGTTGAAGGTGAAAGTACCTCTGCAATCAAACATGGATGACAGATGACTTGATTCGTATTTTTGTCCCGTTGATCACAACTCACTACCACATCAGGATAGTGATAAGGACCCCGAGCTGAGACTTGAACCTTAACGTCTGAGATATAAACCTCGCAGCTCCCATCCAAATGATTGTCCAGCGCTGAGGCTAAGTTAAAAGCAATGCGGTTGTGAGGCTTCGTGCCCCCAGTCATAGCAAATACTTCGCCATCAATATACTCATAGCGATCTTCCTGAAGTGGCTCCCATTCCAGATAGGCTTCAGGGCTCATGTATTGGCGTTGGGGCGAAGCAAGCATGGGCGCAGCTCTCCACAGCAGCAATAGCTTACGCCCATTCTAAAGGGCTTTTACAAGCTAAGTCCTTATTTGTAACTCCGCTGGGTCAGCTCCACGGCCTCAAACTCAAGCTTCTCCTCATGGAGCAGCGGCTCCTGCTCCTCGCCTTGGTGCTGCCAAGCCGCTACCGTGCTGAACTGGACATCATTGCGCTGGGCTTCGCCATCCGCCGTTTGGTATTCCTCGCGGAAATGGCAGCCGCAGGATTCCTCCCTGGCTAGGGCATCGCGGGCCATCAACTCGCCAAACTCCATAAAGTCTGCGACTCGCCCAGCAAATTCTAGGTTTTTATTCAGGGTATTGGGTTCACCGGGGACGCGGAGGTTCTGCCAAAACTCAGCGCGTAGGTTTGCGATCGCCCCCACTGTCTCCTCCAACTTGGTGCGATCGCGGCTCATCCCCACGCCATCCCACATCAAATGCCCCAGCTCCCGGTGGAACTCCAGCACCGTTTTCTCCCCCTGAATCCCCAACAACTTCATCGTCCGACTTCTTGCCGTCGCCTCAGCTTCCTCAAAGGCCTCATGGTCCGTGCCCACTGGCTCCAGCGGCTGCTTGGCGATGTAATCCCCCAGGGTGTAAGGAATGACAAAATAACCATCTGCCAGACCCTGCATTAGCGCACTAGCTCCCAAGCGGTTAGAGCCATGGTCCGAAAAATTGGCCTCGCCCAGGACAAACAGCCCCGGCACGGTGCTCATCAGGTGGTAGTCCACCCAGAGCCCCCCCATGGTGTAGTGAACGGCAGGGTAAATGCGCATGGGGGTTTCGTAGGGATTCTCTCCAGTGATGCGCTGGTACATGTCGAATAGGTTGCCGTAGCGCTGCTGGATCGCGGGCTGGCCTTGGGCGGCGATCGCATCTCGAAAATCCAGATATACTGCCAACCCAGTTGCGCCCACACCTTTACCCGCATCGGTCATCTGCTTAGCATTGCGCGAAGCCACATCGCGGGGCACTAAGTTGCCAAAGCTGGGGTAACGAGTCTCCAAAAAGTAATCCCGCTCATCCTCAGGAATTGCATTGGCACTGCGCTTATCACCCGGTTGCATCGGCACCCATACTCGCCCGTCATTGCGCAGGCTTTCGCTCATCAGCGTCAGCTTCGACTGGTACTCGCTAGCAACGGGAATGCAGGTGGGGTGAATTTGGGTGTAGCAAGGATTAGCGAACAGCGCCCCTCGCTTGTGGCAGCGCCAGGAAGCGGTCACATTAGAGTTTTTACCATTGGTGGAGAGGTAATAGACATTGCCGTAGCCGCCAGTTGCCAATAGAACTGAATCACCGCTATAGCGCTCAAACTCTCCCGTTAGTAGATTGCGCACGACAATGCCCCGCGCCTGGCCATCCACCACCACTAGGTCTAGCATTTCCCGCCGAGGAAACAGCTCAATATTGCCCGCCGCCACCTGGCGCATCATTGCCCCATAGGCCCCCAGCAACAGCTGCTGACCGGTTTGGCCCTGGGCATAGAATGTCCGTGACACCTGGGCTCCACCAAAGGAACGGTTGGCTAAGCCACCGCCATACTCCCGCGCAAAGGGCACCCCCTGGGCCACGCATTGATCGATGATGTTGCTGCTGATCTGGGCTAGGCGATAGACATTAGCCTCGCGGGAGCGGTAGTCGCCGCCTTTGATAGTGTCGTAGAACAGTCGCCAGACGCTGTCGCCGTCACCGGGGTAATTTTTTGTGGCATTGATGCCGCCCTGGGCAGCGATGCTGTGGGCGCGGCGGGGGGAATCTTGGATGCAGAAGCTTTGGACTTGGTAGCCCAGCTCAGCCAGAGTTGCAGCAGCAGAAGCTCCCGCTAGGCCAGTGCCAACGACGAGGATTTTGTGTTTGCGCTTGTTACTGGGATTGACCAGTTTGCAATGGTCTTTGAAATTGCCCCATTTCTCAGAGAGCGGGCCGTCGGGGATGCGTGGGTCTAGGTTCATTACGACAGTGCTCCCAAGTAAATCGCTAAGGGCAACAAGCCAAAGCCTAGTCCTAACAGCACGGCTAGGATCGCACTCAAGCCATAGGCTATTGGGCGAAGGTTTTGGTTCAAAACACCTAGGGATTGCCAGGCACTCCAGAGGCCATGTCGCAGATGCAAGGCCAACAGGCTAAACAAGGCAAGATAACTAAAGGTGTAAAGCGGTTGCTGAAAGGTTTCAGTTACTAGCCGCGCTAGGTCTCGTACTTCTGTGCCGCTGACCGTATAGCGTAAACCAAATTTGAACGTCAGCAGATGCCAGACCAGAAAGCCACCTATAACGGCTCCGCTGACAATCATGCTTTTGGAACTGAAGCTTTGGTAGCTAGGCTTTTCGGGGGATGTCCCTGCGGATTCGTAGACTGCATAGGCTTCGCTTCTAGCCTGCCGCTTGGTTCGCCAAATCTGTATGCCTAGGCTGGCATGGAGGAAGAGGCTCAGGGTTAGTACCAGTTCTATTAAGTAGGTGAGCGGCCAGACTTGTTCCAAAAAATGGCCAAACTGGTTGTAAGCCTCAGCGCTGAAGAAGAGCGTTAAGTTGCCCAGCATGTGGACCATTACGAATAGGCCTAAGGCTAACCCTGTAATACCCGTCAGTAATTTTTTGCCGATGGAAGAGCGATAAAGCTTCCATAAGCGACTGTCGGATGGAGAAGTGGGCGGGCTGATGGTCATGGAGATGGGTCATAGCTTTCTTCATCGTAATCCGGTCTGATTGGCTATTGCAGGGATTTCTTAAAGCTTTACGGCGATCGCCGCCCATGGAGAAATACATCGCGGCTGAGCTATGAAATCGGAATGATTTGGGGGAGTGGGCGAGATGCAGCCCAGATTCAAGCGATAAGGTGAGCAAAGGCTGTTCTTGAACCGTTGACCCAGACTGGGCTTCCGTCGCTTTGTAGCTTGTCAATATCTTTTGATGAGAATTGAGAGCAATGGCCGTTTTTCCTTTTTGGCAACTGGGCACCCTATAAATATTGCCTTTCAACCATCTTTGTGTGAGCAGGGCCTGCGAGTAGCATCACTACCCATTTAATGTCACCCATGTGCCAGCTTTCTGAAAAAGATGACCAAGATCCCAACCAGATGGCAAATGCCCTGGATTTTGCTGCGGGCCAGTAGCTCTGCTTTGGTCTCTGTGGCTCCTACCATCGCCCAGCGAATGACCTGGGGGTTGCTCGGGGCAGGCAGTGTTTGCTGGGGAATTGTGGCACCTGCGATCGCCCAACCCGTTGCGCTCGACGGGTCGACCAACAGCACCCTGCTAGATGCCCTCACTGGGCTCCCCTCCGACTGTAGTTTGAGCTGCTTGATTCAAGGCACCGATCAAGCCGGGGGAAATCTATTTCACAGCTTGAGTGAATTTAATGTGCTCTTAGGGGTCACCGTTACCTTCGATGGGGGAGGGGCGGAGCGAATTTTAAGTCGTGTGACTGGGATGAACCCAAGCCAGATCGATGGCTTGCTGCAAGTTCAGGGGAATGCCGATTTATTCTTGCTCAATCCTGCTGGTATTGTAATTGGCCCCACTGGGCGGCTAGATCTCCAGGGTTCCTTTATTAGCAGTACTGCTGAGCAATTAGAGTTTCAAAATGGTGATGTTTTTCCAGCTTTAGTTGTAACTCCCCCAATCCTCAGCGTTTCAGTTCCCAGTGGGTTGCAGTTTGGGATGAATAATAATGCACCATTTGAAGTTGAGGGAGATGTCAATCGCCCTCCAGTGTGGCAGTCCGGCTCTGTGGGGAAGACCTTTGCATTGGTTGCAGATAGTAGTAATGCTTCTTCCTTTCGCGATCGCTCCCACGAAGTCTCATCAGGGGGGATGATCTTGGCAAATGTGGGGCTTGGCACTTTTTCAGTACAGCTTTCAGAAACAAACCAAGGCTGGAATTTTGATTTTTCTAATGCACCCGCATCACGATCTATTGACATCGAGAATTCTTTATTAGAAACGCTACCGACGAGTCCAGGAGGAAGCATAAATCTTTATGCAGACTTGACCCTAGAAGATAGTGATATTTTACTTAGATCTTTGGGCGAATTACCTGCAGGGAATTTGGAATATAGTGGTGATTCGCTGCAAATAGATAATAGTAATATTGAAACAATAGCGAATCTTGGTGGAGGTGATATTAGCCTGTTGAGCACAGGAATATTTTGGATTGAAGACAATAGTCTCTTGTCTGTACAATCCAATGGTAGTGGAGTTTCTGGCAATGTAAATCTCAATGCTTTAGGTCCAAATGGTATCAAGATAGAGAATAGTGATATACGGTCTAATGTTGAATCTGGAGGGGGAAACGTTAGTATTTCTGCACCCAGTCAAATTATTCTTGAAACCGGAAACCTGATCGCATCCACTTTGTCAGACGGTGCTAATGTGACTCTAAGTACAAATGGAAATCTTATTCTGAGAGACAAGAATTTCATCTCAGTCAACTCTGGAGATGGAATAAATTCTGGCACGGGTGGAGTTTTGTCAATCGATACTCGTCAAGTTAGAAGCATAGGCGTAGATACTGACATAAAAGTTGTTGGACCTGCTGAAAATTTTCAAACCTCTATTACAATAAATCCTCCATACTTTGGTTTTGGAATTCCAGTTTTTATTGATGTTGAGCGAGGAAATGACGTAAGTGAAATTCAAATAACAGAATTACCTCTGTTCCCGCCCCCTCCAACGCCAGTTCTTCCAACGCCAGCACCCACTCCAGTTCCGCCGCCGCCGACTCCACTACCGATTCCAGTTCCGGTCTCGACTCCAACCTTAATTCCAACTCCGCCTTCAGCTCCAACCCTGCTCCCAACTTCAACTTCGATTCCAACTCTAATTCCAACTCCGCCTTCAGCTCCAACCCTAGTTTCAACTCCGCCTGTAGAAACTATTCCAACTCCTTCCCCGGATTCGACTCCACTGGTTGCTACTCCTGTTATGCCTCAGCCAAGCCCAGAGGAAACAGAAGAGTCTGATGAAGATGACTTGATTTGGAGACCTTCATCGCTATTTAAGCAAGAAGAGGAAGCGTTAGCTGTAAGCAGTCCTTACAGAGTGCGTCGTTCTCTCTGTGCAGCTAAAGGTTATCTTTTAACCGAAGCTTATCTGGCTGTGACCGGACGGGGAGGGTTGCCGAATTCACCGGGGAGTTTGCTATTGCCTTCTAGCCCGTTAGAAGACTTAGGAAGTTCTGATGTTTTCTTGGGTAGTAAATTCTCAAATGTAAGCTTGGTTCAGCCCGAGCACCCTGCAACAGAGGCATTGCTGCCTTCTAAACTTTTAGAAGCAGGGAGCTGGCAGATGACATCCAAGGGAAAAATTAAACTCATGGCGAATAGCCAGGTCAGTCATGTTTCTATAGTTCAGTCTTGCAAATTGGAGAGAGAGGAGCTGGGCTAACCAGACTAGGCGAGTCTGGGGCGAGATTCGAATACCCAGACTTCTGTGGAGTCAAAGGTCATAGTGCAATCTCTCTGTTTGCCATTTCGCATGTCATGGCTTGCCCTTGTGCCAATGCTCAAGTCCATGCTCAAGTTCTTGATATAACGATTAAAAAATCTTGCTCATCCAATAACTGTTCGCTCGGTGGGTTGGCTAAGACTTCTCCCTCTCTCCCTTTCTGAATTCCCACAACAATACTGTTTTGCTGCTGCTTCAGCCGGGTAAAAGCATCGAGGAAACTGTGGCCAACCAGTTCAGCAGGCAGCGGTATTTTGCAGAGCTGATTGCCGGTATTGGAGTCCAGTACCTCCATCACAACTTTAGAAATCCCATGGTTGAGTGCAGCTTGGGAAATCAAAGTGCTGCTTAACTCGCTCGTGACAATCACCTCATCAGCTTTGGCTCGCTGGCAGGTGATCACGTTAGAAGAACTTACTAGCTCAACAATGGTGTAAGCCTCTGGGTTGATTGTTTCCACGTTCAATGTCGCGAGGACGGAAATTGCATCTCGTTCCGTTGGCCCTAGATTGTCGTCTCCCAAAATAATGACCGTCTGGGCAGTATCGACTTTGGCTTTAGCCAGGGTTTCATCTGACACTTGACCCGTTACAAAGTAGAGATTGGGGTCATCGACTGGTTTTAAGGGCAGCGGTGCAATTAAAACGATAGGCTTACGCTTCGACTGGGGGTCCGTTCTTAGCTCTGACAGAATGCGAGCAGCTCGGTTATTCCATTGGCAGAGGACGATATGGTTGCTCAACTTCAAATCAGCCATGCCTGCATCCTCTTTTCTTTGCCGTTCGATAAATACGCTGGCTAGGATGGCGCTGAGCATCCCCAAGACGCCAATGCCAACGACCATATTGGCGATCGCGGCAATCCTCCCCAGGATCGTCACCGGTGCGATATCACCATAGCCAACTGTTGTTAGCGTGACGATACTCCACCAGAAACCATCAACCAGTGAAATCCCCTCTGCATGGGAAATAATGGCTGAACTTAGAGAAGTCAACAGCAACAGAGTCCAGGCGATACGATCTAAATTTCGATGCCGAATGAAGGCTCGTAGTTTATACATTAGACTTCCATTCGCTCAGCCACTTGGGGCTGCCGGTATTGCCATTTTTCCAACTGTGCAAGGTCACATTTGTGTCAGTGCAAGGCAAAGATAACCCAGAAAATGTGTTTCTTACCTATTCCTTCGAGAGTCCCGGTCGAAAAGATTTGAGAACTCTGATTGTTGATCTCTAAAGTGGCTTCTGCCTAACTGAAGCAAGCTAAACATCTGACTTCTCACCTAAGGCTGACCATAAAGCTCTGGCGAATAAGCTTTACGGCTTATGTCGAAGAGTGGTGGATCACTGAAAGTATTGTCTACACTGGGGTTACAGGGTCTCGGCTAGTCCGTTGGCCCATCTTCAGGAGGCCGAAGCATGGATATTTTTGCTGATGCTCAACAACGGTTAGATGAGGCCCTGAAGCATGTAAAGCTATCGGATGACGCGATCGCCCGCCTCCGCTCCCCAAAAGCCAACCTCCAAGTCTCCATTCCCCTGCGCCGAGACGATGGCTCCCTCGAAATCTTCCAGGGCTACCGTGTCCGCTACGACGATACCCGTGGCCCCACCAAAGGCGGCGTGCGCTATCACCCCGGCGTCACCCTGGGCGAAGTGCAGTCCCTGGCCTTTTGGATGACGTTTAAATGTGCGGTGCTGGACCTGCCCTATGGCGGTGGTAAAGGCGGCATTACGGTTAATCCGAAGGAACTGTCACGGCTGGAGTTGGAGCGCTTGAGCCGGGGGTATATTGATGCGATCGCCGATTTCATTGGCCCCGACCGTGACATCCTCGCCCCAGATGTCTACACCAATGCCATGGTGATGAGCTGGATGATGGACCAATACAGCACTATCCAGCGCAAATTCTCCCCGGGCGTTGTCACTGGCAAGCCCCTCGCAGTCGGCGGCAGCCAAGGGCGCGATACGGCCACGGCGATGGGAGCATTTTTCACAATTCAGACCCTGCTGCCCAAATACGATCGCCTCCCCGAGAACACCCGCGTCGCCGTCCAGGGCTTTGGTAATGCTGGGGCAACATTGGCAGAGTTGCTCCACAAGGCAGGCTACAAAGTCGTGGCTGTCAGCGACTCTAAAGGTGGCATCTACGCGCCCCAAGGTTTAGATATCCCCAGCGTCCGCGCACATAAAAATGCCACCCGTGCCATGGAAGCGGTCTATTGCGAGGGCAGCGTTTGCTCTCTGAGGTCGCGAGAAACCATCACCAATGCTGAACTCCTAGAGCTGGAGGTAGACTTGCTCGTGCCAGCGGCTCTGGAAAACCAGATTACTGAGGAAAATGCCGCCAATATCAAAGCTCCCCTGATTTTTGAAGTGGCCAATGGCCCAGTCACCGCTGCCGCCGATGCCATCCTGCAAAGGCAAGGCACCACGGTTTTCCCCGATATCTTGGTTAATGCTGGCGGGGTCACGGTGAGTTACTTCGAGTGGGTCCAAAACCGCAATGGACTCTACTGGACTGCTGAGGAAGTTCAAGATCGGCTGAAAGCTCGCATGGTCAAGGAGACCGAGGCCGTGTGGAAGCTGATGCAGGAGAAGGATATTGCTGCTCGCACAGCGGCCTATGTTCATGGCTTGCAGCGCCTGGGTGAAACGATTGAGGCGAAGGGAACTCGGGATTATTACCAGCAGGGATAGTCTGAAGTTGTCATGGTTGTCACGGTGAGTCTGGGGATGAGCCCTGGCGCAAAACATCCTGCTGCAGGATGACCCGTTGAGCTTGGGGGGGAGTTTTGCCCCGAGCAAATCATGCCTTTTATTAGGGAAAAACAGGTTCAGGGTTAGAGTCGCAGGAAGAAAGAAGCAGTGATTGTAGGTAACTTCAACCTTTTGCCTCAATCATCTCAATGCCAAGACCTGACCCAACCTGAGTTTGACAGCTCGAAAAAGCCCTGGCGAAGCAGGCTAGGAATGAATTCCCAGCCTAAGAGCGAAAGCCCACTAAAGTGGGCTGTTCAGTCCGTTTTAACGGACTTGAGCTTTTAGCCGTGAACTTTAGCTCACGGCGGCAGAGCCAAGCCAGCCTTATTAAATTTGTCGAACTCAGGTCACCCCAAGTCATCGCTTAGATCTTGAGCAACCGCCTTCCAGGCTCTAAGCTAATGTCCGGTCTAGCATCGCCGTTTTCTATCCGCGTATCTCTTAATTCTCCATGGCTAAACTCTCCACAGAGCTTCAGCACTACTTCCTCGGTGAACCCCACGACCTGACGAGCCACGAAGCTGCTGCTGCTGAAGCTGCTTCGCCTGGGGATGACGTCACGCTTGAGGAAATCTTGGCTCTGTCGGGAGAGCGGACTTTTGGGTTTTTATTTGTTTTACTGTCACTACCCTCTGCCATCCCACTCCCCGCCACGGTGATTTCGACTCCCCTGGGGTTTGTGATGGCCTTACTGTCACTCCAATTGCTGAAGGGTTCGGAGCAGCCCTGGTTGCCAGAGAAATGGCGTAAAAAAGGTTTTTCTCGGGATCAGGTGAAGAAATTCATCAAGGTGGGACTGCCTTGGCTGAAGCGCATTGAAGCCATTTCTCGCCCTCGACTCACCGTTGTCTGTACGAGCCGAATCGGACGCTTAGTGATTGGTCTGGCAATGCTAATTATGTCTGTCAGCATGATGTTCCCTATCCCGTTCACGAATACTTTGCCTGCAATTAGTATTTTTATTATGGGATTTGGCTTGCTTGATGATGATGGAGCAATCAGTCTAGGTGGCCTAACGATTTGCGTGACGGCGTTGGGACTGGTATTCGCTGCCATTTTCTTGGGAGCTGATGTCGTCAAGGAGCTAATCAAGTCAACATTGTCTGGCTTAAGGGGGTGATTACTTCAGCATTCGTTTGGATTAAAGCAGCGTTTCCCTAAATCCCTAGGCCATCTGCGATGCACGGACTAGAAGGTTCTCAGGATGGCGTTTTTGGGAGTCTTTCAAATAGTAGAAGAACTCTTTGGGGCCGTTGGGGGAAACGCTGTCGATTTCATGGCTCGTGCCCGGTGCATCACCACGACACCAGACATAGTCTCCTGACCTAAATTTAGGAACTTTATAGCCCAAATACCAGCTAAAAAAGATGTGGTGCTCTAGTTGATCACGATAGTTGAGCAGCAACATTTCGGGTGAGCCCTTTTCAATTTGCATCTCCACCATGCCGTCCTCGTAGCGTGAGGTAGAGACGCGCATGACTTTCGCAAAGCAGCCGGAGTGATGGAGAACGCGATCGCCCGGTTCTAGCTTGAGCAGGTTTGTCCAAGAGAGAGAGTACATCGAAGTTCAGAGAGTGAAGGATTCCAGTGAAGGCCCAGGATGCCTCTCTATTATGGCCTGAGATGGTCAATTGACGTTCTAATGTACTACTTGTGACATGGTTTGTAGTCATTCTCCGCCGCTGCGCTGAGTTTCTCCATCGTCAAGGCTTCCTGTTGCCGCTGTTGGATGGCCCGTCGTTGTTGCCAGGATTGCACCATGGTGAGGCCCACCACCATGGCATAGCCACTGGCATAGAGCATTAGCCAGGGCATCATGCCCCACTGTTCCATCGTGACGCTGTAGCTGATCATATACAGGGCATAAAGGCCAAGCAGGACCTCTACCCACAGTAGCCAGCCTCCAGATAGGACATAGCTGCTGGCTTGCCAACTGGTAGTACGATTCACCACTGCAAATTTGGGTGTGCGCTTAAATTCACTTTTGATGCCCAATAGGGCTTGGAGGACGGCCCAGGAATTATTGACGGATAGTCCTGTGCCCAGGGCTAGTAGGCTCCCTAGACGACCGATGCGAGCGAGTTTGCCCATGCCTTGATACCCCATGGTGATCCAGTACATCAGCGGTGGACCGAGGGCCGCAATCGTCACCAAGGGGGTTAGTCTCAGCAGGTTGCTCTGGCTTTGGAGCACGGGCCAAATCAGGAGCAAGTTGAGCAGCATCAGGGGATGCACGGCGTATTGGGTGAGGTGCAGGCTAGCCAGGCATTTGCGCCAGAGCGGTTGGCGCGATCGCCACAGGGGCCTCCACAGCTTCATAGCGGTCTGGATACTGCCCTTGGCCCAGCGAAACTGTTGGCGCTTGAGGGCATAGAGCTGTACCGGCAACTCAGCAGGCACCACCACCTCTGGGAGATAGGCAATGCGCCAGCCCTTGAGCTGCATTCGGTAGCTGAGGTCCAAATCCTCTGTCAGGGTATCGCCCTGCCAACCCCCTGCATGGTCCAGGCTGGCCTGTCGCCAAATGCCTGCGGTGCCGTTGAAGTTGAGGAATGCGCCTGTGAGATGGCGAACCTGCTGCTCGATGACGAAGTGACCATCAATCCCAATCGCTTGGGCTCGGGTCAGTAGCGAAGTTCTGGGATTGAGGTGTCCCCAGCGAGCTTGAACGCAGCCGACGTTTTCGTCTTGAAAGGCTGGGATGGTGCGCTGGAGGAAGTCGGGCTGGGGGATAAAGTCGGCATCGAAAATGGCGACAAATTCTCCCGTGGCGGTGGTGAGGCCTTGGTGGAGGGCTCCTGCTTTGTAGCCGGTGCGATCGCGGCGATGGTGGTGTTCAATCGCTATGTTGCAGGTCGTCAGTAGCTCCGCGACAGTCTCTTGGATTTGCAGGGTCGTATCGTCCGTCGAGTCATCTAAGACTTGGATCTGTAGCTTGTGGTTGGGCCAGTCCATGGCAGCCACAGCCTTAATCAAACGCTGGGCAACGTGGCGTTCGTTGTAAATCGGCAATTGGATGGTCACTGCTGGGGTCGCATCTGTGGATGAGGCGGCTGCCCCAAAGCGAGCGCCAGAGTCCAAAGATTGTCCCAGGGACAGCGAAGCGGATGGCGTTGCAGATGGTGTAGCAACTGTGAGAGGCTGCGTCACTTGCCGTTTAGCCTGGCTTAGCCTGTAGCGTGTAAACAGCAAGGTTTGCAGCAGGCTGTGAAACCCGTAAAGCGCCAATAGACAAATATCTAAGACATAGATAAACAGACAGATTGGCAACAGCAATACAGGGATGAGATCAGCCATAGGAAGCCCAGCATATGAAATAGACGAGTGACCTAGCACAGATTAAGTGCTGAAGATGAGGGCAAGCTGAGTTTGCAGAAGGCCCTACAACTGACTGCCTGAGACTTGGCGAATGCTGCGGTTCAAACTCAGCCTGTGCTTAAGTAACCTCTGCTAGCAAATGTCGACCATCCATAGAATTTGCATGCCTGGTCGAACAGAACTTCTGTAGAGGCAACCGTCTCAGGCGTGATTCGGCGAAACTAACATAACCGATCAACTCGTCGCCTTGGTTTTCCTGGTGGTCTAGCGATGGCCCCTTCTGAACTTCCGATGGCTTCTAAAGCCGCGACCACGCCGACTTCCTCGAAATCTTCTAAAGCTGCGATCGCGTCCAAAGCGACCATGGCCAAAACTTCTCCTGCTATGGAAACCAAAGGAACTGTGATGACTCAATCCGTTGCTAAAGCCACGGTTGGTGGCCACGGTTGTAATGGGAATGCTGCTTAGGGCAACTGCGACGGAGAATTCTCCGCTTTCTAATAAATTGTCCTGAGCATCGTGAATTTCATAGCGGAAGTCATTCTGCTTGGGGGTTGCTGCATTGCCTGGCAAGACCGAGAAACGGCGAGTTTCATGCTCTGTGCCTGGGCTAAAGGTGATTAATTCGGACCCATTGGCATTGCTGTAGTCGCGCTTGGTGAAGGGTTCGCTACTGAAGCCTGGCGTGATGTTGAAGAGAGTTACGCGTTGACCAGGCGCAGGAGGCGTACTGTCGGAGATAAAGCGACCCGCTGCATCAACGGGAACCAGGTAGCTGGAAACGCCACTGTTAATAATGCGCTGTTGCTGAATTTCGAGCTGCTCACTAATGCTACCGCTGCTGGATAGGCTGAGGCCAGCCTCTGCCATTGCAGCTTCCGTCAAGCCAGGGGCGACGCTGAGCATTGCTCCGCTGGCCAAAGCAAAGGACAGGCGAGCGAGTGAGCTGAAGGGGGCCGTGATGGGTTTCATGGCAAAGGCTTTGGAATTAGAGTGATGTTTGAAGATTGGAGCCGTCTCGTGATCTCCGACATCTACAAAATGCTGTGCCTAGCTGAGTTGACGATGAACCCTAGCTGAGAAGTTCTGAAGGACAAATGAAACCTGTGCTCAACCGCTGAAGCAGCCTAAATGAACCCTCGGCCCGATGTTTTATGGTGGGCCGAGGGTTCAACTTTGACGCTTGTCTGACTGCTCAAATAACCTCTAAATTTGACAAACCAGTTTTCCGGCCTTCTCGCTAAATTTCAAATTCTCGCCATAGTCCACGGGGCAATCAATCAAAGTGGGACCGTCCCAAGCAAGGGCTTCTTGCAAGGTTGGAATGAGCGCTGCCGCAGACTCCAGACGGAAGCCTTTCACGCCCATGCTCTCGGCGTATTTGACGAAGTCTGGATTGCCAAACTTGATCTGGGAAGCATGGCCGAAGTGGTTGTTTTGCTTCCATTCAATTAAGCCGTAGCCGCCGTCGTGGAAGATAAGGGACACAAAGGGAATGCCCAGGCGGACGGCGGTTTCGAGTTCCTGGCTATTCATCATGAAGCCGCCGTCGCCCATAACAGCGACGATTTTGCGATCGGGGTAGACCATCTTGGCGGCGATCGCCCCCGGCAAGGCAATTCCCATGGCGGCAAAACCATTGGAGATCAGGCAAGTGTTGGGCTCGTTGCAATGGTAATGGCGGGCGATCCACATTTTGTGAGCCCCCACGTCGGACAGCAGAATATCTTTGGGCTCCAGGACTTGCCGCAGGTCGTAGATGATCTTCTGAGGCTTGATCGGAAAGCCATCGTCCTGGGCGTATTGCTCGTACTCCTCCACCATGGATTCGCGCAGGGTTGCTGTATAGGCATCTGGCTCTGCGGAGAGGGTGCAATGCTCTTTCAGGGCCAGCAGCGTGGCGGAGATATCGCCGACAAGTTCAACTTTTGGGATATAGCTACTGTCAATTTCCGCCGGTTCCCCGGCGATGTGGATGATGGGTAAGGTGCCTTCGGGATTCCACCGTTTGGGGGAATATTCGATCAGGTCGTAGCCCACGGTGATGATCAGGTCAGCTCGGTCTAGGCCGCAGTTGACGAAGTCGCGCTGCTGGAGGCCCACGGACCAGAGCGATCGCGCATTCTCAAACGACACTGCCCCCTTGCCCATAAATGTATTGGCAACTGGAATCTGGAGCTTATCCACCAGGGCCGTCAATGCCTCGCTGGCATTAGCTCGAATGGCACCGTTGCCCACCAGGATCAAGGGATGTTTTGCCTGAGCGATCAAATCTGCAGCGGCTTCCAAATCCCTCGCAGCAGCGACAGTCTGCTCTCGCCGAGCCAGAGGGAGGGGCCGACCTGGAGCATCCATGGCCGCAACATTCTCGGGCAGGTCAATGTGAACCGCTCCGGGCTTTTCTGATTGAGCAATTTTGAAGGCTTTGCGGACAATCTCTGGCGTATTCTCAGGCCGCACGATCTGGGTGTTCCATTTGGTCACTGGGGCGAACATAGCGACCAGATCGAGGTATTGGTGAGACTCGATATGCATGCGGTCCGTGCCGACTTGCCCGGTGATGGCGATGAGGGGAGCGCCGTCGAGGTTGGCATCGGCCACGCCAGTCATCAGGTTGGTGGCACCGGGGCCGAGGGTGGAGAGGCAAACGCCTGCTTTGCCGGTGAGTCTGCCATAGACATCGGCCATAAAGGCTGCGCCTTGCTCATGGCGGGTGGTGATGAATTGGATGGTGGAGCCTTCGAGGGCTTCGATGACGTGGAGGTTTTCTTCTCCGGGGAGACCGAAGATGTATTCGACACCTTCGTTTTCGAGGCAGGCAATTAGTAGTTCCGCAGTGTTCATAAACCACCCCATAATGATTTCGTCGCCGTAGGGGCGCACGTCGGTGCGCCCTATCCCAACATCCAGATGCCTGTGCGAGAGGCTACTTCACCCACACGGTCTTGGCATTGACGAAAGCGCGAATGCCTGGCCCGGCCAGTTCTCGCCCGTAGCCCGATCGCTTAATCCCGCCAAAGGGCATACGCGGATCGGATTTGACCATGCCGTTGATAAACACGGCACCGGCTTCTAGCTCATTGATGAATCGCTCCTGCTCCGCTGGGTCTTGGGTCCAGGCGCTGGCTCCCAGGCCGAAGGGGGTGAAGTTTGCCAGGGCGATCGCTTCATCCACATCCCTAACCGTAAACAACAGCGCCACGGGGCCAAAGAACTCTTCCTCATAGGCTGCGGAACCTGCCGGTATATCGCTGAGGATGGTGGCGGGATAGAAATTGCCCGATTCAAGTTTGCTAGGCAACTCAGCGAGCTGACCGCCCAGGACCAACTTTGCCCCTGCTGCAACGCAGGCTTGCACCTGTTGCTCCAGCTCGTTGAGGATCTGCGGTGTGGCGAGGGGGCCGAGATCCACGTCGGGAGACATGGGATCACCGAGCTTGAGGGCTGCGCACTTCGCGGTGAATTGTTGGGTGAATTCCTCAGCAATGGATTCCAACAGGATAAAGCGCTTGGCGGCGATGCAGGTTTGGCCGTTGTTCAACATGCGAGCCGTGACTGCTGTGGCGATCGCGGCTTCGAGATCTGCGCTGCCAGTGACAATAAAGGGGTCACTGCCACCCAGTTCTAGGACAGTGGGTTTGAGGGCCTTCCCGGCAGCGGCGGCGAGGCTGGCGCCTGCGGCTTCGCTGCCGGTTAGGGTTGCGGAAACAACTCGCTTGTCGGCGATGACGCCTGCCACTTGGGAGGCGGGGATGAGCAGGGTTTGGAAGGCTCCGCCAGGGAAGCCTGCGTCGCGGAAGATTTGCTCGATGGCGATCGCGCATTGGGGCACGTTTGAAGCATGTTTCAATAGCCCCACATTGCCCGCCATCAAGGCTGGAGCCGCAAAGCGGAACACTTGCCAGAGTGGGAAGTTCCAGGGCATGACGGCCAGGACGGGGCCAAGGGGCAGGTAGCGGACAAAGCTGCGGCTGGCGTCAGTTTCTGCTGACTCATCGGCCAGGAAGCCTTCTGCATGATCCGCATAGTAGCGGCAGAGATTGGCGCATTTCTCTACCTCAGGTACTGCAATTTTGAGCAGCTTGCCCATTTCCAGGGTCATGGTTTTGGCTAGTTCGGCCTTGCGTTGCTCTAGCAACTCAGCCGCTTTGCGTAGCCATTGGGCTCGCTGGTCAAAGCTTGTGGTGCGATAGCTTTTGTAGGTTTCGGTGGCGAGGGCAAGTTTGGCTTCCAATTCCTCAGCTGAAATTGGCTCGAAGGTCTTGAGAACTTCTCCGGTGGTCGGATTAATGCTGGCAATTCCCATGGCAATCGCCCTCCCTGCTTGTGAGCTTTGACGGAAGTAGGGCCAGGCCGATGGTGGGCTTAGCCCTACTTCCGTTATAGGCCTGAAATCCTTAATTTGGGGGCGTTTCGGCATCAGTCTTAACCTGAGGACACAATCGGCTAGATGGAAGCAGATTTCTTTGGTGAGGGATTATGTGATCCTTAGGAAGCTTGCTTCGCGATCGCGCTAGGCTAGATACAGCCATGTGTTCGCCCCTGTTGCTTCGCTTATTTGATTTGCTATGAAACTCCACCTCAAAATTTGGCGACAGACTGAGCCCAGCAAGCCGGGTCAGTTCGTGGAGTACAGCGTGGAAGGTCAGCCTGACTTGTCTTTTCTAGAGCTGTTGGATGTGTTGAATGAGCAGTTGACCCAGGCGGGTGAGGTGCCGGTGGAGTTTGACCATGACTGTCGCGAGGGCATTTGCGGCTCCTGCGGGATGATGATTAATGGTCAGGCCCATGGACCGCAGGAGCGGACGTCAGTTTGTCAGTTGTATTTACGAAATTTTGAAGATGGCGATCGCCTCACAGTAGAGCCTTGGCGCGCCACGGCCTTCCCTATTGTCAAGGATCTGGTGGTGGATCGCAGTGCCTTTGACCGCATCAGTATGGCGGGGGGCTACATTACGGCGCGGGCGGGGTCTGCGCCGGAGGCCAATAGCATTCCGGTGCCGAAGGCGGATGCCGATGCGGCGTTTGATTATGCAGCTTGTATTGCTTGTGGGGCCTGTGTGGCGGCTTGTCCCAATGCTTCGGCGTCGCTGTTTACAGCGGCAAAGATTTCCCATTTGGCCCATTTGCCCCAGGGCAGTCCGGAGCGGAAGAGTCGGGTTTTAAGGATGACGGAGCAGATGACGACGGAGAGCTTTGGCGATTGCTCGAACCATGGGGAATGTCAGGCGGTTTGTCCCAAGGGGATTAGTATTGATGCGATCGCGACAATGCGGCGGGAGTACATTAAGGCGCAGTTTTCATAGGCAGATGCGGATAGGAACTGAAGAAATACAACTGTGCCTAGGCAGTTCTTTCTGAAAACGCTAGGGTTTAGGGAACTGCACCCTTGCCCCTGCCCATGAGTATTGCGGACGACGAACAGCGGTTGCCTTCGGTGACGGAAGGGGATCGAGCGCTGGAGCTGTTTACGGATCGCTACAGCTTGAGTCGCTTGTTTGTGGAGCGAATGAATGGGGAGTTTGCCCCC
>CALLAT010000151.1 GCA_938002085.1 uncultured Pseudanabaenaceae cyanobacterium | reverse complement strand
GTATCTGGGTGCTGGTAAAAGTCGAGGTTGTAGCCCCCGAGGAAATCCGCCTCCATGAGTATGTGGGCAAACTCTGCTTGCTCAAGTTGGTGGCAGTAGTAGGTGATTTCACGCGGTTTGGTGCGCAACCATTCAAGATTGTTTGCCAGCTTTTGGAAGCGACCATTTGCTAGGAGAGCATTGTACAGGGCGAGTGGCACGCGGTGCATGTCAGAATACACAAAGAATTCACTGGCACAGATGTGCAGTCGCTGGAGAAACCCAAGGAGCTCGGGCATGGTGTCTATGGGGACTGGGGCTTTGGAGTTTAGTTTGGAGAGCTGACTTGCATTGATCTGGAGGTTCAGGTTGGTGTCACGACGTGAGAAGAACATTTGGTTGAGTGCAGCGATGTCCTCTTTGCTGCGCTTGAGTTGAGCACCAACAAACCCATTCCACCAGTCTTCGGTTGGGTCCAGGGAAGTCAATTTGGCATTGCATAGATTCTCCACAAAGTCTGCGGTGTAGGTGAACCCAGCAAAGGCTTGTGGATCTTTCTGTCGCATGGTTGGGAAGATGCTGGCAGAGAAGTAGGAGTATCGGTCCTGCTTGGGTTGAGCCAAGAGATCCACAAGGGGGGTGGCTATGCTAGCTGAGGTGGCAGCTCGGCTGTATGTCATGAAGGCACACTTCTTGTGTGTGCTAAGGGCATCAAATCCGGTGTCTTCGCTTTGTTTTAACTGCTTGGCTGGTGGTCCGGCAGCATTGGTGGGCCGTCCATATCGCGCGCTGCGTGTGAAGATTTGATCCCACTGGGATTGCATTGTGGGTGCCCAGGTAACACCACGTTGTCCTGGGACTGAAGCAGCGCCTGCATTGGCTCCTGCAATGGTTTGCCCAGCGCCTGTATTGGTCGCTGGGTTTGAAGCAGCGCCTGTGTTGGCTCCTGCAATGGTTTGCCCAGCGCCTGTATTGGTCGCTGGGTTTGAAACAGCGCCTGTACTGGCAGCTGCGATGGTTTGCCCAGCGCCTGTATTGGTCGCTGGGTTTGAAGCAGTGCCTGTACTGGCTCCTGCAATGGTTTGCCCAGCGCCTGTATTGGTCGCTGGGTTTGAAACAGCGCCTGTGCTGGCAGCTGCGATGGTTTGCCCAGCGCCTGTATTGGTCGCTGGGGTTGAAGCAGTGCCTGTACTGGCTCCTGCTGGTGGTTGGGTGGATTGGCTTGGACTTTTGGGGTCCAGTGTTGATTCTATGATCTGTGTGCTCCAGGCGTCAAGAGCAGCTGCCATAGTTGGATCGTTTTGGGCCCGGGTGTCGAAGGTGACAGCTCCCGCGTTGTCAAGTCGACCCTTTTTGGTTACTAGACTCAGGAGAGCAGCTTTGGCGGCGGCTTGCACGTCTGGATCGGTGATACTTTCAATGTATGGTTTGAGTTTGTGGGCTGCCATGGCAGGGGTCCATTTAGTTGCTGGGTTGTTGGTGTTGAGGCCTTGTTCTACCTCGGCACAGATGGCTTTCCCGCAGAGGGGGAGCACACAATAATGTTCTTTGTTGCCGGCTACCGATGCCAGGCCTCGGCCATTGTCCGGTTGTGGTGGAGCTGCAATGGTGTTCCATGTGGCTAGTCGGGACTTGCGTTTCTTGAATAGTCGGGTGGTGGGGAGCGGAGCCGTGAGCCATGTGTCGGTAGCATCATATCGAGTGCCTAGGACTCCCACATATTTATTTCCGGCAAAAGGTGGACCTGCCGGCATATTTGGTATCGGCTGGGGTTGGGTGGTGATGCAGGAGAGAATCTCCAGATTGTCTTCTCCAGTATTCACTAGGACCAGCATAGGGCCTTCCCCATGGAGGTTCCCCTTGGTTCTAAGCTCTTCGTTCATCTGGTGCAAAGTGTCGGCTACAGCTTCTTGGTTGTCCTGATCCAGGAGGCCATACCAGGCTTTCATATTGTCTGTAATCTCCTGGGGGCTGAGATCTGGCATGTGGCCAATAGCTGTCTTCAGGTTGATCACTGGAGGTTGAGCCGGAGGATTTCCTTGGCCTTGGGCTGCTTGTTGCTGTTGTAGGAAGCGGAACATCTTGTAGCTTAATGGGTATTTATTGTAACCCTAACCTTGTCTTTCTGTAGGCTTCTACACAAGTCAGTACCGTGGTGACTTTGAGAATTTATTTGGGTGCCTTAGTGGGCTCCGTTTTTAATTAACTCTTGTACACTGCTTCCAACAATGTTAAAGAAGGGTTGGGTACCGCTGGTAGTCTCGCCTAGAGTGAAACCAGGTGGTATGCAGCCCTGGCAAATGGGGGTGCCTCTGGTGCTTGTTTTGGCTATAACTTCCTTGTTTGTCCTCCTAATCTCTCTGTTTTTGTGCTGATGCCTTCTTTAGTTGTATAGGAAGGGAGAGAGAATGTTGTATTGGTGTGTATCCGTCTTCTTCGTGGTCAAGAACTCTGGCGGAGGTCTGGTACCATGAGGCTGCAAAAGGAATGGGCCTTTTCTACTGTACAGTTTCAGTCATGCGAAATCGCAGGCTTAGCGAGCCAAACGAGGAAGCAGGCAGGCGGACCAGCAATCAACAAGCTAATTTTACGGTCACACGGTTCTCATCAGCGAGTACTCAAACGTGTGGCTATCTTTAGAATTGAGGAGGAGGACTGTCTCACGTTTGACGGAAAGTGTAAGTTAGTTG
>CALLAT010000150.1 GCA_938002085.1 uncultured Pseudanabaenaceae cyanobacterium | reverse complement strand
CCGCACATCGTCAGCCAACTCCGATTGCACCTCCAGAGTGACTTCAAAGCTATTGGGATCAACCACCACCATGGGGGCGGTTTCAATCAGCCGCTGATCACTAGAAGAATCGAGGCGGGACGGTGCCCAATACTCCCCCTCTCGAATATTGATGTAGGCCAGCAAGCCATCGATTGGAGAAACCAACTGGGTATCTTCTAGGGCAACGCTGCTTTGCTTCAGCTTTGCCCCGGCAGCTTCAATTTGAGCCTCGGCGGAGCGAATGCCGTTTTCCGCAGATCGCACGTCCTGTTCGGCACTGCTGAGGGCCGCCTCCGCTTGGATGACGCGATTGATATAGATGTCGCGATCGCTGGCAGACACTGCCCCAGAGTCATAGAGCTCCTGGTAGCGTTTCAACTCCGTGCGTTGTAGGTCTAGATCCGCTAGGGCTTGGCGTTCCCTGGCTTTGGCTTGGGCCAGACTGGCCTCTGCCTGCTGCTCCTGCTGAATGGCCACCTGGACATCAGCATTAGCGGTGGTGATGGAGGCGTTTTGATTGCGATCGTCGATTTGAGCCAGCAGCTCACCTTTGGGAACGCGATCGCCCTCCCGCAGCTCCCGCCCCCCAGGTCGGGCAATGTAAGTCACCTCTCCACTGGCCTCAAAATTCAGCACGCGCCGCTGCACGGGCCAAACCGTTCCCTCATCAAAGACCCATTCCTGGGCTAGCCCCGTAGTGGCTTTCGCGATCCGCACGGGCAGCCGACTCTCAGCTCGCACCAGCTCTGTATCCGCACTGGTATCCGCCGCTCCAGCCTGTTGAGTCTTTTTATAGACCCGCCAACCCACACCTAGCAGCACTACGGCCATGGCCAAAATGGCAGCAGGCCAAACCGATTTAGGTTTGCTCCAAGAGGGCCGCCTCAAGGGTTGCTCGACCGCAGCAACCTCACTGTCTGAGGAAGTCGAAATTACAGCGCTGGAGAGCTGTGTCTCCTCCGAGGTCATCAGACCATCAGATGAAGCTATATCCACACTGTCTTGATTTAAGGGTGGTTCAGGATCAACTGGAATGCGTTCTGAAGTCATGGAAGTTTCAGGTAAATCGTGAATGAACGACCTAGCATCAACAATGGGAAAGAATGAATTTCAGCCTGTTGCAAAGCTACTCTACTTTCAAAAA
The DNA here is from genome assembly GCA_938002085.1 of uncultured Pseudanabaenaceae cyanobacterium. GTDB lineage: Bacteria > Cyanobacteriota > Cyanobacteriia > PCC-9006 > JAAUQQ01 > JAAUQQ01. The sequence goes on along the minus strand of CALLAT010000150.1, from coordinate 23,075 downwards.
TCAATCCAGAAAATTCCTCCAACAGCCTCCCCGAAGAGGATTTAGCCCGATGGAAGTTAGAAGGATTTTTCTGTTGCTTCGACAACCTTAGCTAGCCGTCAAGACCTAGTTTTGAGCTGCAAGACAACGCTGCTCCAAGTGAATCACCACTTGAGTCAGAAGCTGGAACTGCTCCTCGAACCACTCAGTGTCGTGAACGTCCCGGTCATACATGAGCTGCAGAACCAGTCCATCGATAAACACCAGGATGAAGTCCACAACCCTTGGGTTAGACACCTGTAGGTAGCCTGCCAAGGCCTGAACAGCTCGATCCCACATCTGGCGCAGGAACCGTGCCTCTGCCCCATTGCCCCTAAGGCTTTGCTGGTAAAAATCCACCCACAGTAGTAACTGCTGGTGATAGTACTGGATGTCTTCCAAGACAAAATCCATCATGGCCCGAAGACGATCCTCAACAGCCCCCTCCTGGGGAGCCTGAGCAAAGAACTTAGAAAGAGCTTGTTCACGCAACTCATGGACGAGCTGCACAAAGAGACCCTCTTTACTGGGGAAGTAGCGATACAGTGTGCCAGTTGCGACACCCAGCTCCTTTGCAATTTGTCGCATCGTAACCGAGCCGTAACCCCGCTCCGCGAAGAGAGCCATGGAGCCCTGGAGCAGTTCTTTACGGTATTGATCGTGATCAACAACCTTGGGCATGGCGCACGGGGAGAACAGCAAAAGTATTGTACTGGCCTACTCTTTTTGATGAACATATGTTCACAATAAAGCATTTTGCTGGTCTGCTCCTTATTATGAACGTATGTTCACAATAAGGAACGTGTGGGATAACAAAAGGCTTTTATGGGATCGCAAGTCCTAGGCCAGCGCAATTTATTAAACGATTACGAATCAGCAGTGAATAAAAGATTTTAAGGAGATTGGATGCTAGATCTCACGCTCTTCTCAACCGTGATGACGCTACCGGTGCGGGGCAGCCATGGGCTAGCTAGCATTGGCCATGGCTTACCCCCACTCCTTGCCACCACCACTGGAGACTTAGAAGGCGAAGCCTACGCCAAAGCCCTGGGGCTGGCACTGACCATCATTGCAATTGTGATCTACCTCTCTGCACAGTTGCTAGGAGAACTGTCGGTTCGATTGGGGTTACCAGCCGTATTGGGAGAGCTGATTGCCGGATTAGTGATTGGTCTGTCGGGACTGCATGTGATTGTCCTGGGGGGAGATGCCGAGGTGGCAGGCTGGATGACAACGATAGTGCAGTCCTTCACGGGAGGGAGCGATCGCGCCATTGCCGAGATTTTCTCTGGTCCCGTAGAAGTGGTCCTCGAAGACTATGCCAAAATTGGTGTCAGTATTTTGCTATTCAAAATTGGCCTAGAAGCGGATCTTAAAGAACTGATTCGCGTTGGCCCCCAAGCAGCATCGGTGGCGATCGCAGGCGTGACGCTACCTTTTGTTTTGGGCTTTTTGGGGCTGTCCATGCTATTCCATCTGGGCACTATTTCCGCCATGTTTGGTGCAGCGGCCCTGACGGCCACCAGTATTGGCATCACCTCCCGCATCATGCAGGATATGGGTGTCCTCAAGACTCAAGAGGGGCAGATTATCCTCGGTGCAGCGGTACTAGATGACATCCTCGGCATTGCTGTTTTAGCCGTGGCCGTGGGCATTGCAGAGCATGGCAGCGTTGATTTTGGAAATCTAGTCTCGACGGTGTTGAGTGCGGTGCTATTTGTGGGAGCGGCGATCGCCTTCAACCGCTTCTTTGGCCCCGCCTATATGGGCTTTTTAGAGAAGCTGAAAAATCCCTACAGCGTCTTTGTCGGAGCCATATTATTTTTAGCCGTAACGGCTGGCTTTACCAGCATCATCGGCTTGGAATCAATTTTGGGCTGTTTTGCAGCGGGAATTGTTTTAGGAGATACGGTGGTGACGAAAGCGTTAGAGGAAGCCTGTGAACCCTTGATTGCGCTGTTCTCGACGGTCTTTTTTGTCACGATTGGGGCAAAGACCGATTTGACAGTGCTGAATTTTGCTGAGCCTGAGAGTCGGGCGGGATTGGCGATCGCTCTCTTTTTAACCGTATTAGCCATCCTGACCAAAATGGCAGCGGGCTTTTTTGTATTCACGCAGGACAAAGTGGATCGGCTGGCTATTGGGGCTGGCATGGTGCCTCGGGGAGAAGTGGGCCTAGTCTTTGCCGGTTTGGGAGCAGCGACAGGGGCGCTATCGGCTTCTGTGAATGTCGCCATTATTTTGATGGTGATTGGTACCACCTTTGTGGCACCGCCGCTGCTGCGCTGGGCCTTTTCTCGCCAAGCATCAGTTGCAGGATAAACAGAACTTTATCCTAGCTACTTTGGACGTATACAAGAGGTCTAATGACGTCGGTCATGGAAGAGTCTATCTACAGCTATAACGATGGCTCAAACCACAATTTCAGTCTCTTCCCGTTGTTTCACTCGAAGAGTCTGCTAAACCTTTTTAATAAAGTCAATAAATGCTTTTAAGCGAGCAGGCATATGCCGCTTTGTTAGATAGTTAATTGTATAATGGGGCAACGGCGGCACCGACTTATCAAACAGTGTGACGAGTTCGCCTGAATCAATCAAAGATTCCACAGGCTTTCGATAAATATATGCAAGCCCTAGTCCCGCCTTAGCAAAATTAATCATCGAGACTAAATCATTGACAATCATTCGCGGCTTCGGCGTAACTAAATAACTTCTTTTGCCTTCTATAAATGACCATGGCGCAAGTCGATCTGCGCGATTAAAGCCAAACCGGATACCGTCATAAGCCGTTAAATCTGAAGGCTTTTTGGGTGTTCCGTTAGCCTGGAGATATGCAGGAGAAGCAACCAAAGCCATCTCTAGTTTGGGTCCAACCTCCATAGAGTAGGTTCCACTCTGTAATAACGTTTTTGAGCGAATCGCTGCATCAATGCCAGAGGTGACGAGATCGACTTTATTATCGTCATACATCACTTCAATATTGACGGAAGGATAAGCCACGCTGTATCGCGAGATTGCATCATCTAGAAAAAATGGAGAGCTGCTTCGAGGGGCAGATAGGCGCAACGTCCCAGAGATGACCTGCTGCTCCTCTCCGACCTCATCCAGTGCATTGGCTAAATCCTTAAGAGCTGGCAGGCTTCTTTGAAAGAGTGTTTCACCTGCAGCAGTTAGAGATATTTTCCGAGTTGTCCGCTCAATCAAGCGCACGCCTAAACGTTCTTCAAGTCGCCGGATTGTTTCACTGACAGAGCCCACACCAAGATTTAGGTTCGCTGCAGCTGCGCGAAAACCATTCGCCCGCGCGACCTCCACAAACACCCCGACATCATTTAGATTTGCATCCTTCATTGTTCATTTTTCCGATCAATTTGTTTATCCTATACCCGATGGAATGAACAAATAAACGACCTATATTGAATTGTAAGAGTTCACAACTCCGCTACATATATCCCCCGCAAAGGAAGGAAAGCATGTCTGAAATAACAGAGATTTTTGTCTTAACAATGAAAGACCCGAAGCGTGCAGACGCGATCAGGGAACGGGCACGTGCAGACTTTACTGCACTTGAGGGGGTGACCTCATGGAAAACCTATGTGACGAACGACCCGAACCGTCCAACTCTATTTGCTGAGATTTACACCTTCCCAGATCACAACACCGCAAAAGGCGTGACACCGCAATTTTCTCAGCGTGAAGCAACCAAGGCATTTCTAGCTGAGATCGATGAAGTGCTTGTCGGCCAATATTTCACTGAGTATCAACCCCAACTAGGAGAAAGCAAATGAATGATATTGAAGACCTGAAGAAAGTCGTGGATGAATGGAATCACGGGCTTGATAGTGGTGACATTGAGCGTATGATTGCGACCTGCGATCCTGAAGTTGTCATTTGTAATAACGGCAAACTAACCAAAGTGGGAACGCAAGCCATTCGAGACAAATATAATCCTCTTATTGCGGCTTACCACATCAAGTCAGGCTGGGAATATGAGCACATCAAACTCTATGGCGATATGGCGATTATTTCGGGTTTCTTCACGGGCGAGATGACCGATAAGACAACAGGCGATGTGCGCGGCGGTCGAGGGCGGCTGGTGATTGTCTACCGCCGTATCGAGGATGGATCGTGGAAAATGTGCCTTGACATGGACAACAACGCTTCTTAGCAGACTTTTGCTTACTGCATGAGCCATTCGCGCAATTCAGCGCGGATGGCTATGAGCTTCAAATGACTTAAGACAAACGCCTGTGTCACACCTCACAACACAAAATTTTCCGTATGTCTTGTCAATACAGAGTTTTCCAGCGCTACTCTCAACGTAAGCCAGAGTCCAATCTCAAGGGAAACAACATCTCCTAACCCACTTCATTACCAGTCATAGCTTTTTGCAAAGTGGCAAAACTGCTCCACCAGCTCCGAATGCTGGTGCTGCCGCCACTGCATCCCGATGGTGCGCTGGAAGCTTACCTCTGCGATCGGTAGATACACAATTCCAGGAATGTCCTTCCAGTAAGGCATCACACAAATCCCAATGCCCGCCTGGAGCAGAGAGATAACCCACTCCTCGTGGTTGGCGCGGTAAATCACTTTGGGATTGACTTTCGCAGCATCCAGAATTTGGCATTCCTGGGGGAAAAAGTCGCAGTGAATCCGATCAATCATCGGTTGCCCATCTAACTCTGCTAGCCGAACTGAGGCTCGTTGAGCAAACGGATGGCTTTCTGGAACAGCCAATAGCAAGGGCTGTTCAAACAGCACGTTGGAAGACTGAGGTTCCGTTTGGAAGCTCTGCTCTGTCAGCCCTCGCAAGCTCAAAATCGTTAAGGCAACGTCCACATCACCTCGCTCTAAGCTATCCCGCAATTCCTTAAGATTGCCATCATGGAGCTCGATGGAGACATGGGGATAATGCTGCTGAAAGCGACTGACTAAATCCGACAGGATCGACACTCGCATCGTACTCAGTACGCCCACCCGCAACGTGGTGTCGTCGTTAAAACGCTTCAGCTCATGGACCGCAGACTGGTATTGCTCCATGATCACCTGGGCCTTTTCCATAAACGATCGCCCTGCAGGGGTCAGCACCGTTCGCCGTCCGCCCCGCTCAAATAGAGCCACACCCAGCTCCTGCTCTAGCTTCTTGATGCCCGTGGACAGGGAAGGCTGGGACAAATACAGTCGCTCAGCTGCGCGGGAGAAGGTTCCGGTCTCCGCAATGGTTAGAAAATAACGAACTTGGTATAGATCCATCTATAGCCACTCTCTATAGCTTCCATCTCAAGAATAGTCTTGTTCAATACTTTCAACTAATCGAATATGAACAGGTAGCCGAGGGAGAGGCCTCACTCATCTCTCAAAGCTCGGCCGTAAGACACCAGAAAGACACCAGTAAAACGACCGATGGAGAGGCTTCACTCCCCTCTCCCAGTTCATCCAGTAAAACGCTCATACAACTATTCAACGAAGGACAAAGACCATGATGATTGCCAGCGATCGTGCCCTATCCCCCAAGTTAATCATGGGCCACCCAGCCCCAGAGCTGAAGGTCCAAACCCTCTCGGGGAAGACTTGGAGCCTGGCTGAGCAGACACCCGAAAATTACACGATGGTTCTGTTCTATCGCGGTGTCCATTGCCCGATTTGCGCTCAGTACCTGACGCAGCTGGAGCAAAAGCTGGCAACGTTTGAGCAGATGGGTATCAATGCGATCGCCATCAGTGGCGACGACCAAAACAGAGCCCAGCAATTCAAAACCCAAGCCAATCTCAACAACCTCACCCTGGGCTATGGCCTCACGCCAGAGGAGATGCGTCGTTGGGGGCTCTATCTCAGCAAAGGCCATTTTGAAAACGAACCTGCACTCTTCAGTGAGCCCGCCTTATTCCTCATCAAGCCCGATGGTCGCCTCTACCTGGCGGACATCGGCACCCATCCATTTGCCCGCATCGATTTAGATCTGCTCGCCAAGGGCTTGGAATTCGTCATTGCTGCGAACTATCCCTTCCGGGGGACCGAGGATTGAAGCCAGCATTCCGCGATTCCCTGAGCCTCCGCTCAACTTGTCCCTTATCCTCAAAACCACCATGACTTCCATCTTGAATAGGGCTGCCCTAGCCCTCACGGTAACCGCCAGTATCATGGCATTTTCAGCCTGTAGAACCCTGCCCAAAGATACCGTTCTCACCAGCCCATCTGCACCTGCATCTCCAGTAGAGGTTGCTGAAGTAGCCTCAGATTCTCCAGCGGCCATTTTGGCTGAGGGGGCATTTGAAGGCCGTAATGATCACATCGTGACGGGCAAGGTGTCCATCCTCGAATCCAACGGGAAGTACACCATCCAGCTGGCTGATGACTTCTCCTTGGACAATGCTCCCGATCCCAAAGTGGGCTTGGGCAAAGATGGCTACGATGCCGCAACCCAAGCGGGCAATCTCATTGCACTCACAGGGGCCTCTTCCTACGAGGTTCCAGCCAGCATCAATGTTCAGGACTACAACGAAGTCTACATTTGGTGCGAAAAGTTTGATGTGCCCCTAGGTATCGCTGCATTGCAGACCCAATAGCGAACGATCACCTTCTTCCTCGACATCAGCTGCCTCTTGCTAGCTGATGTATCACCAACATTTACACACAAACCATCAGGGACAAACCATGAAACCCGCATTATTTTACTTAGCCGCCAGTGGCATGCTCTGCGTTCTATTGTGGACGCCTTACATTCTCAATCGTGTCTTTGTTTGGGGTCTCCCCGCCTTCATCAACAACTATCCCAACAATCGGTTTCCAGCCGAAGCCCCTGAGATTCCAGTTTGGGCTCAGCGAGCCCAACGCACCCACCTCAATATGGTGGAAACCTTACCTGCTTTTATCGCCGTGGTTTTAGCAGCCTATTTAAGCGATGGCGTTGGCAGTGAAATGGTCACCCTGGGGGCGGCGACTTTCTTCTGGGCTCGCATCTTCCATGCTGCTGTTTATATTTTGGGCGTGCCCTATCTGCGCACGCCTATTTATCTCGTCTCCTGGGCAGCTATCCTGTTTATTGGCGCACAGGTGGTGGTCTAACAGCACAGTCATTCGTAGGGATTAGACCGAGATCTATCGCCATGGCTTGAATGTATCCGACTGCTTGTAAGTCACGTTGATGGTCTGCTGGTCTAGAACTGACAGACCATCACCATTCGGCGAAATGTGGCCCAGGCCGCAATCTTCGCCCATGGAATCGCTGGGAAGCAAGCAGAAGCTTCCCTCTAATTAATTGGTCAGCCCCCGTCTCTAGCCTTCCGGTGATGGAATCGAGACGGGTAGAACAATCACAAAACAAGTTCGACCGGGTCGGGACTCGACCGTCAGGCTACCGCCATGGCGATTCTCCACCGTGCGCCGAACCACATCTAAACCCAGCCCTGAGCCCTGCCCCATCGGCTTAGTCGTAAAGAAGGGTTCGAGAATTCGCTGTTGGATTTCCGCAGGAATCCCTGGACCGTTATCTTCTATTTCCACACGAATGGCGTTGCCCTGCTGGCTCGTTCGAATCTTGATGGTTGGCTGAGCATCTAAATCAGAAGCTTCACCCATGGCGTAGATGGCATTATCCAGCAGGTTCGTCCAAACTTGGTTGAGCTCACTGCCAAAGGACATAATTTCCGGCAGACTCTGATCATATTGCCGCTCTACCATAACGCCATGCTTCAGTTTGAACTGGAGTAAGCGCAGCGTATCTTCAATCCCGTCATGGATATTGATTTGCTGCTGGGCGGCACGATCCATGTAGGAATAGGACTTCATGGAGCCCACGAGGTCTGAAATGCGCTGAGCTCCATCCAAGCCGTTGCGAATCATCGCCATGACATCAAAGGAGAGCGATAGCCAACGGATCCCCATCTCTCGCAGCTCACCTGTTTCGTGATGCCAGCGCTCCGTCAGTCGCTTTAAGGTTGCAGGCTCAACTGCCGCTGCTGCCAAAGGCTCTACCAGTTGCCAAGCATTTTCCACACCGTAGTCTTCTAACCAGTCTGTGAGAGCATCTTCGCGATCGCCTTGCTCCAGCGGATCGTTCGTGGGGTTGGCAATGGCCTCAAAGCCGCGATCGCGAACCTCAAGCCATTCCTGGGTGTGGGCTTCATCTACCTGCTGTTGGCCATAGCGCAAATTCATCCGCTGCAACTCCAACACCGCAGGCTGTACATCCTTCAGAACCCGGACCAAGGCCGAGGCGGGGTTATTGAGTTCATGGGCTAGTCCAGCAGAGAGCGTGCCCAGGGCTGCCATTTTCTCGCGGGTCTGAATAAAGGATTCCAGGCCTCGCAGTCGCTTGCCCACCGTGCGGAAGATCTCTTTTTCAAAGTCGCGGCAGCTATGGAGCAAATCAATGAAGTCGCAGCAGTTGAGGCGGTAGAGATCCACCTCGCTATCCGCAGTGAGGGTCACGGGCACCAAATCCTCTGTGAGGGCCTGGATTTCACCAAAGAAGGACGGGCTTTCATGGCGACCAATGGGCATATCCATGCCCTGGCTAAGACGACTAACGGTGACCTGGCCACTGAGTTGGATGAAGAAACCTTTGGAAGGCTCCCCCTCACGCACCAGAACTTCACCAGAAGATAAGCGGTGGTGTTCGGCGCGATCGCAAATCCATTGCAATCGTTCAGCGGGCAACGTGCGAAAGGCTTCCATCTGGGTCAGAGCATCTGAGCAGAGCATGGTCTTCAAGGCCTCTATATTCAGCAGAATCTACACATTGGCCAAATGGCGATGGACAAACTGGACGCAAATGGAGCCTTCGCCCACGCCCGAAGCCACTCGCTTCACGGAGTTGTGGCGTACATCCCCCACGGCAAAAAGGCCGGGGATATTGGTTTCCAGGAGGAAGCGATCGCGTTCCAGCGGCCAGGCCATAGATGCATCTACATCTGGCCCCGTACAAATAAAGCCTCGCTGGTCCCGATGCACCTGCTCTCCCAGCCAATCCGTACTGGGCGTCGCACCGATAAAGATAAACAGGGAATGGGTCTCAAACGTCTTGACTTCATCGGCCTGGGAGTCCTTAACTAAAATTTGCTCCAGCTTGTCGCTGCCCTGGGCCTCGACCACGCTATGGAAGGGCAGGACTTCAATGTTGTCGGTGCCATCAATCTGGTCGATCAAATATTGAGACATGCTCTTGGTGAGAGACTCACCCCGCACCAAAATGCGTACTCGCTTAGCGAACTTGGAAAAGTACATCGCCGCTTGGCCCGCAGAATTGGCCCCACCCACCACATAGACCTCTTCGTCTTTGCAGGCAGCGGCTTCGGTTTGCGCCGCGCCGTAGTAAACGCCCGAGCCTGTGAATTGTTCAATGCCCGGCATGTTCAACCTGCGCCAGGACACGCCCAGGGCCAGGATTAGGGCATGGCTGCTGATCTCGCTGCCGTCGGACAGGGTGAGGAAGTGATAGTTGCCTTCGGTGCGCAGACTTTGGCCCGCCTGGGGCGTGAGGATTTCGACGCCGAAGCGTTTGGCTTGGGTGACGGCGCGGCGAGCCAGGTCACTGCCGCTAAGGCCGACGGGAAAGCCCAGGTAGTTTTCGATCCGAGAGCTGGTGCCCGCTTGGCCCCCCGGTGCTTCGCGCTCAATCATCACGGTGCGCAGCCCTTCCGATGCACCGTAAACTGCGGCAGCTAATCCTGCCGGACCACCACCCACAATAATCAGGTCGTAGAAGGGTTTTGCGGCTTCGGTGGTTTGCCCCAGGGCCTGGGCTAGGTCGGTGACGCTGGGGCTCACCAGCTTGGAGCCATCGGCTTTGATCACTAGGGGCAAGCAGGGATGGCTGGCCTGGTCCACGCTTTCGCCTGCCAAATTAAGCAGTTGCTTCGCTTCCTGATCGGTTTCAATATCCAGCCAGCGGTAAGGGATTTGGTTGCGGGAGAGGAAGTCGCGCAGGGCATGGGAGTCGGGGGACCAGCGATCGCTGATCACTTTCACGCCCTTAAACTCCGGCTTAAAGCTGGCTTGCCAATCCTCAATAAGATCATCCAGTACGGGATACAACTTCTCCTCTGGGGGGTCCCAGGGCTTGAGCAAGTAGTAGTCCAGATTGGCCTTATTAATCGACTCAATCGCCGCATCGGTATCGGCATAGGCGGTAAGCAAGGCTCGCTTTGCTGTGGGGAAAATGGCGCTGGCCTGTTCGAGAAATTCCACGCCGCTCATGCCGGGCATGCGCTGGTCGGCCAAAAAGAGGGCTACGGTATCGCCGCGCAGCTTGAGCTTTTGGGTGGCATCCAGAGCCACGGCTCCGGAATCGGCTCGGACAATGCGGAAGCGATCGCCATATTGCTTGCGCAGATCACGGGCGATAGCCTGAAGCACCGCTGGATCATCGTCGATGGTGAGAATGACGGGTTTATCCATGGTTAGCTCCTAGAGGCGATCGCTCAGATAGATTGAACTATCAGCTCAAATCTTACTGGCTAACTTCCCTCCCAAACCGTCACCCCGAAGACGTTCCCCCAAATCCCCCTTTGGAATTAGCGTTGACCCCAGCCCCCGTGGACAGAAGGCAAGCCATGACACGACAGGTCCCAATGCCATAACGGCGAGGCTCTTTAGCCAAATTCTGAGGCGCTTACGCCGCGCTGGCCATCAGGATTAGCGATGCCGCCGCCCCATCCAGCGGATACCGTGGCACCTGCTGCTCGACCTTTCCAAAGCCCGATCGCCTCAACAACAACACCCAGCTCTCCACAGTCCGAAAATACCAAGGGGCCGGATCCACAAACGCCTCGCTAAAGCCATCCCAAGATCCCTCTCGCCAGCCATCTTCATAGGTGCCATCGCCACAGGCTGACTTGGGATGGAGCGTCTGAATCACTAAGCTTCCCCCCGGATTCAGCAAGCCAGGGACTGCCCCTAGCAACTGGGCAACAGAGGCCTCGCCAAACAGCGAGAAATTGCAGACCACGACATCAAAACGTCGCTGGAGACCGCCCGCAACAATCGCCTCGTAATCCATAGCCAAAAACTCACCACCGTCCAGCGCTTCTGCCTGGGCCACCAAGCCTTCGACCCCATCCACACCGAGGACTGATAAGCCTTGGCGGGTGAGCGATCGCGTCAACCAGCCCTCACCACAGCCCAGATCCAGCACCGTCTGCGGCTGACAGCTCAGCACCGCCGCCACAACGGCTTCATCCGTCACCAACCGTCGGCTCTCAATCTGTTGCTGACGCACCGCCTCCGTCCAGCAGTCCACATTTTTGTGCCAAGTGCTCAAAATTTGAGCTTCCCGTTCCCCAAACATCGTCATGCTCTCTTACCTCAACTGAACGGTGACCCAATCCATGGGTCCAAGCCCTAGCGATCGCCAGATAGAACCTCTGCCCAAACAACCCTCAACCCCGGCGCAAATCCCAAATGGCCTAGACCCAGCTCCTCCCCCCACAGATAGAGATTGATAACTTTGCAGCCCAAGCCACCATTCCCTTAGAAACCCCTCGTATAATTAAAGGCTACGCGAGACTTCCTCGCCCTAGGGCATCCACTCCTGCCCCATCGCTCTCCATCACGGCTCCATCAAATCCCCTTCGCATTCTGCATTCCGCAGCGCTAAGAGAATGATTGCCTCAGCGAATAAATCAAATCTCAAGTCCCAAGTCCTCAAGACCGAAAGCTTAAATTCTGAGGGCCTCGACCAAATCCTTCAGCCCAGCATTCAAGCCGCCTTCGCAGAAACCGCTGAGACGGAAGCCCTAGACCTGCCCCACTTCCTCAACATCTTGCGCGGTCTCATCCGCGAGCCCTCCGTCGTGGGCTGCGAAGACGCCTTCTTCCGTACCCTTAGCCGCGAGCTAGAAGAAGCCGGAGCCAGCCTCACCCATTACAAAGGCGTCCTCGTCGCCCAGGGCAACCAGCCCGACAGCCTGCTCCTCTCCGCCCATATCGACCGCCACGGCCTGCTCTGCACTGGCCCCAACGAATTCCAATACGCCGCCTTTATCGCAGGCAACAAAGGCGAGCTGGACGGCAACTCGGTCTCCGAGCAAATGCTCAACACGATCGAGAACCGCTTCCAGGGTCAGCTCGTCCAGGCCCACATGCCCTACGTCGGCACCTACCTGGGCCAGGGCACCATTACCAACTCCTACATCTGCCCCGAACGCAATAACCTGATCTTTGAAGTGGAAGGCTTGGAATACCTCCAGCCCGGCACCCCCGTGGCTTTCCTCGATCGCCTCACCATTGCCGATGGCCACCTCTCCGCCCAGATCGACAACGTCATCAGCGCCGCGATCATCATTTACCTCTTCCTCCACGGCTTCCAAGGCACCGCCCTATTCACCGCCGAGGAGGAGGCGGGCCGCAGTTGGCGCTACACCCTCTCTTGGTTCCAGCGCCAAAGGCTAAGCACCGATCGCCTCATTGTCCTCGACACCAGCCCCTTCCCGGATCGTGAATCCGCCGACGCCCAGCACATCGTTCTGCGCCACCGCGATGCCTTCGGCGAATTTGCCCCCGGCATCACCCAGGAGCTAGCCGATCGCTGCGGCCAGCTGGGCTTTAGCTACTGCTACAAAGACACTTACATTGAGGAGCAGAACAAGCTACGGGGCAAGTCCTACTCCCTGGGTCGCACCGAACTGGGTCACCTCGCCGTGGCCTCGGAGGGCAGCGTCAACGGCACCACGTTGCAGTTGCCCACCACGGAATATCACACCGTGAACGAGACGGCTGCGATCGAATCTGTGCGGGCCGTAATCCAGCTCTTGCAGACCTACATTGATTAGCGTTAGCGGCTGGGCAGTCCCAACCTAAAGAATGCCGCCATTCACCTGGAGGTTCTGTCCCGTCATCCAGTGAGCATCCTTGCTGACGAGAAACGCCACCACATCCGCCACATCGGCAGGCTGCCCCAGGCGACCCAAAGGCGTCTGCTGAACGAGCTGAGCCACGTCCTCTTCTCCCATGATCAAACCATCGGTATCCGTCACACCCGGAGAAACCACATTGACTGTGATTTGGCGATCGCCCACTTCCTTCGCCAGGGCAAAGGCAAACCGTTCCCCCGCAGCCTTACTGGCAGCATAAATACCACCGCCGGGAATCGGCATCATCGTCCCCCCCGTAGAAAACTGAACGATGCGCCCCCCGTCAGCAATGCGGTTGGCCGCTGCCTGGAGCATGTACATCGCCCCCCGCGCATTGACTGAAAAGACCTTGTCGAAGTCCTCATCGGTCAGTTGAACATGGGGCTTAAAGACAGATGCCCCTGCAACATTAACGACAATATCGACTTTGCCTAACTGTTGCTCAGCCTCATCAAATAGCCGCTGAACGTCATCTCTCTGGGCAACGGTGGCCTTGAGGGCGATCGCCTTTCCCCCCGCAGCTTCAATCTCCTGCACCACTGCTTCTGCCTTATCTGCAGAATGCACATAGTTAACCGCAACCGCTGCCCCATCCTGGGCTAGGCGCTTGGCAACTGCCCGACCAATGCCCCGCGAAGAGGCAGTGACAATCGCAACTTTACCTGTCAAATCAGACATCGTTTTCAAATCTCGTTGAAAGGACTTGCAATGGCTGCCTTGCAATGATTTCAAGTTAAAGTGACCGCCCCTAAAGGGGAAGGCAGATTTTGCGAAAAGATTGTTCCATCAATGCAACAATCGGCTTATCTGTTGGTTTTAAATCTGTGACCTGGCTAGCCCTTTTTATCCGTCGAGCCCCTAAATTTTGGACAACCTCAACGACATCCTCATCTTCACCAAAGTTGTGGAACAGACCAGCTTCACCGCTGCTGCCGAGCTGCTCGAAATTCCTAAATCTTCGGTGAGCCGCGCTGTTTCTCGTCTCGAAGCGCGGCTCCAGACTCAGCTGCCCCACCGCTCCACCCGGCAGCTCAGCCTGACAGAAATTGGCCAGCGCTACTACGAACGCTGTCGTCGCATTGTTAACGAACTCGAACAGGCCAACAGCGTCGTTGAGCATTACCAGGCCAAGCCCTCCGGCCTGCTGCGCATCAGCGCCCCCTATATCTTAGGCCAGGCATTTCTGGGTCCCGTCATCGCCGATTTTCTGCGTCTCTATCCGGCAGTGCAATGTCGCCTGGAGCTATCCAATCGCAGAGTAGACCTGATTGAAGAAGGCATTGATATCTGTATTCGGGTCGGCCAGCTGCGCGACAGCTCCCTCAGCATGACCCACTTGGGCCGAGCTCAAACGAATCTGTTTGCCAGCCCAACGTACCTCTCCCAGCACGAGGCACCCCAAACGCCAGCCGATTTAGAGCAGCATCATCTGCTGCACCTCGGCGACAGCGTCCCCAAGTTTTGGGTGCTGAAGCAACAGGACACAGAAGTCAAAGTTGCCATCGCGCCACGCCTGATTTGCAACGATGCTCAGGTGCTGCTGGCCAATGCGATCGCCCACCAGGGAATCGCCGTATTGCCTAGCTTTACCGCAGCGGCAGCTGTCCGAGATGGATTGCTGATCCCCCTACTGCCCGATTGGCAAGTGAACCGAGTTGAGATCACCGCGCTCTATCCCACCTACAAAGATCTTTCTCCCTCGGTGCGAGCTTTTCTAGAGATTGCCAAAGCCGCTTTGAAACAGTCTTTAGAAGAAGCGACTTAAAGCACTGACGATCCCATCCTCGCCTCAGAGAAACCCCAAGGCTTAACTGTTGATAGATAGACTCAGTAACAGGAAATAGGCCCTATTCCACCACCTTTAAGACAATCTTTCCTACCTGCTGATTCGACTCCAGCGCAGCATGGGCCGCTGCCACATCATCCAAGCTAAACGTCTCACTGACCATTGGCTTGAGCCGCCCATCGGCGAGGCGCGGCAGCAGAAAGTCCCGCGCTTCATACACGGCCTCAATCTGCTGAGCCATGCCCATCTCGGGATAGCCGGTGAAGGCGAAGACCGTATAGCCGGAGAAAGTAATATTCTTCACCAGCACAGGCATCATCGAAATTGTTGGGTCCGTGTTATCCAAGATGCCGTACATCACGTAGCGTCCGCCAACGCCCAGGCTGTTGAGCAGGGCCGGGACGGTTTGACCGGCGATCGCATCAAACACAACCTGTACACCAGCCCCGCTCGTAATCTCATGCACCCGCGCTTCTAGATCTTCTTCGCTGGTGACAATAACTTGATCCGCGCCAGCCTCCAGCAGCATCTGGGCCTTCTCCCGCTTGCGTGTCGTGGCAATAACCGTTGCGCCCAGTTGCTTAGCCATCTCAATTGCCGAAAAACCTACGCCCCCCGTCGCTGCCGTAAGCAAAGCTGTCTCCCCGTCGCTCAGCTTTCCCACGGACTTGAGCCCAAAATAGACCGTCGTGTACTGCACGCCAACGCTGGCAGCCGCTTCGGCGGCAAGCTCATCAGGCCAGGGCCAGAGCGCGTTGGCAGGGACAATCGCCGCTTCACCATAAACGCCATACTTCGCCTGGGAAAAGGCCGGAATCGTCAGCACCTTGTCCCCCACGGCAACGTTGGTCACGCCATCGCCCACGGCTTCCACCGTTCCCGCCGCGTCATAGCCTAGCTTCGAGGGCAGCTGCGGCGTCTCGATATATTGGTCCACTCGCAGCATGGCATCGGCGCGATTGAGGCCGATAGCTTCAATGGCCATGCGGACTTCGCCGGGGCCAGGCTGAGGCAGCTCCCGCTCCACTAGCTTCAGAACCTCAGGCTGACCAAATTCTGCAAACTCTACGATGCGAGTCATAGCCATACTCCGTTCAAAATAGTTGCTGTTCAAAGTGATTGGTTCGCAGACCAAAGCAAGACAATGAGAACTGCGGGCGCAAATCAAACTTGTGTTATTTGCCTTACCAAGGCAACGAGATGGGGCCACCAAACTTGCGCATCTCAGCAAAGAATTTCCCAGTAGGGGCATCCTCATCTAGTGTTGCCAGGTGCACTGCCGTTTGGGCACCTTCCTCCACAGTGAACGGTGCATCAGCCCCACCCATATCGGTCTTCATCCATCCCGGAGAATAGGAATTGAACAGAATATTGCTACCCGCTAGCTCCCGCGCCATCATCACCGCCAAGGCATTCATTACCACCTTCGAAGCTCGATAGGACGGGGCTATGGGATATTGATCCTGACCCATTAATTCCAGCGCAGCCATCTCAGTCGAAACATTTACAATGCGACCGTAGCCATGGCGCTGCATCAGCGGAATCAGGGCCTGGGTGATGCGCAACATCCCCGCAGCATTGGTGTTAATCGTGTCGAGCAGCACTGCTGGCTGAGCTGTCAAAATCGATGATTCTTCAGCAGAGTAATAGGGATTGATACCCGCATTATTCACCAACACATCGACCCGGCCATAGTTCTGCTCCAGCCATTGTGTGAATTGGCTGACGCTATCAGCGTGGGTCACATCTAACTGCTGGGCATCAACGGTCAATTGCTCCTCAGTCAAGGTCTGCTTGGCAAGCTCTGCACTCTCAATCTTGCGGGCCGTCACGATGACAACAAACCCAGGCTGAGCTGCTAACTGCCGAGCGATCTCCAATCCGAGACCTTTATGACTACCGGTCACAACTGCAATTTTCTGAGACATCGCTAGCACTCGCCCTTCGTTGATATAGCAACTAAAATTATCTAAACAGCTCGGCCTGGCTCATTCACCTGGGCCGTTAAACCGGCCTTGCTCCGCTGTCCATAGCTCTAAGGTACGAAGAGCTGATAAATTAATCAAATTGATTATTTTAATTTTTAGCATCGATGAGATCGATTGACTTATCCACCGTCGATTTGAACCTGCTGGTCGCCTTCCTCGCCATCTACGAAGAACAGAGCGTCACCGCCGCCGCCAAGCGGCTTTTCCTCGGGCAACCTGCCATGAGTGCGGCTTTGGGGCGATTGCGATCGCTGTTCGAAGACGACCTCTTCATCCGCGTGGGCCGCACCATGCAGCCCACACGCAAGGCCCAGGCCATTGCCCCCGCCATCCAAGAAATCCTCGACCAAGTGGAACAGGTTCTGGCCACCAGCCGCACCTTCGACCCTGCCACGGCTAAACGAGAGATTGCGATCGCAGGCTCCGACTACGCCAGCCTGATCATCATCCCCAAGCTATTAGCTCACTGCGCCACGGCCGCCCCCCACCTCGACTTTCGGCTGATCAGCATCGAGAAGGACAACACCGAAGCGACTCTGGAAAGCGGCGAGGCCGAAATCGCCTTTGGTGTGTTTCCCAACGGCCTGCGCCAAACCAAGCAAGCCCCACTTTTTCAAGAACATCTCGTCGGCATTGCCAGAACCAACCACCCCGCCATCAGTGAAGGTTCCATTGATTTAGAAACCTTTGCCAGCCTGTCCCACGTACTCAGCACCCAGCGGCGGGATGCCACGGGCTATGGCGATCGCATCCTCGCCAAACGGGGTCTCCAGCGCAGGGTTGCAGTCACAACCCCTCATCTACTGGTTGCTCCCAGCCTCGTAGCCACCAGCGATCTAATTGCCATGGTGCCATCTCGCATCGCCGCCCTCCACACCTCCCAAGGCACAATCCAACAATTTGAACTCCCCTTCCCCAGTGAGCCCTGGTCCCTCTCCATGCTCTGGAGCAGCCTCGCCACCGCAGACCCATTGAACAGCTGGCTCCGCGAAACATTGCAAAGCCTCTCTGCAGAGCTGTAAGCCTATCGCTCAGCAATTTGGCAGATTAAAGTGTCTCATCCAGAGGAGTTCGAAGCAGTTAGCTGGTGAATCATTTCCATTAATTTGTGTAATTTCACTGGTTTACTTAAATACTCATTTGCCCCAGCTCGCAAGCAACGCTCGCGATCGCCTGTCATCGCCAATGCCGTCAATGCCACAATGGGTAGCTCAGCCAACTGCGGCAGTGCTCTAATTCTTCTCATAGCCTCTAAGCCATCCATATCAGGCATTTGAATATCCATCAAAACCACATCAAGCTGCTCAGAACTTACTAAGTCAACAGCGGCTTGACCTGTTTTAGCGAGTAACACCTTATGGCCTTTAGCATTCAAATAAGTGGTGACGGTCTCAATGTTGGCATCGTTATCTTCAGCCAGCAAAATCTTCAAAAAGTCTCCCCCCTGCTGCGGTCTCAACGATGGAGCAGTGGCAGGGGACAATGCAGTATCTATAGATTGGCCATCAGCCACCAAGTAAGGTAGCTCCAGCGTAAAACAGCTTCCCACACCCAGCTCACTGTTCACAGTCACTTGCCCACCATGGAGCTCCACAATAGATTTCACTAATGCAAGTCCCAGCCCCGTCCCTTCATATTGACGATTGAGAGCACTATCAATTTGAATAAAGGGTTCAAATAGCTGAACCAAATTATCAGGGGAAATCCCAATTCCCGTATCACTCACTTCTATTGTGAGGATATCTGTGCATTGAGTCTCTGGCTCCTCTCCAAGAGGTTTAGAAGTATGGCTAACAACCAAAGATATATGCCCTCGCTCCGGTGTAAATTTAACGGCATTAGCTAAGAGATTGACTAACACCTGACGCATTCTCCGTCCATCTAAATACAAGAGAGGCAAGCTATCTGGAACCTGAACTTCCAACTGGATTCTTTTCTTCGTAGCCTGCTGTTTAACAAAGGTGATGCTGGACTGAGCGAGCCCAGATATAGAGACACAGCAACGATTGAGCGTGACCTGTCCTGCTTCAATTTTGGCTAGGTCTAGAACATCATTAATTAGTTCTAACAGGTGCGAGCCACTCCGAGATACAATTTCTAGTGCATCTAGCTGACGTTCATTAAGAGCACCAAAAACTTGATCTTTCAAGCCTTCTGTCATGCCTAAGATTGCATTGAGTGGAGTTCGTAATTCATGACTCATATTCGCCAAAAATTCATCTTTTAAGCGAGTCGCTCGAGTCAGCTCTTGATTCATCTTTCGGAGCTTAATCTCAGCCATTTTCTGGCTGGTAATATCATAATTAATTCCGATCATTCGCTGCGAGTTTCCCTGTTTATCTCGCTAGAAAACAGCATTCACTTTTAGGAAACGAATTGAATCATCTGGGCCAACAATCCTAAACTCAATATCATACTGAGTTTCACATCGGCAAACTGCCTCAAATTTTTCTTTAACATTTTCCCGATCATCTGGATAGAGACAGTTATACCAGTCTTCAAACTTAAGGTTTTCTTGGTCGGGAGAAATATTATACAGTTCATACATTCGTTGGTCCCAAATCAAATTGTCCTGCTCTAGATCAAATTCCCAAATTCCGATATGAGCTGAACTAACTGCAAGATCTAATCGATCAGATAACTGCCGAAGTCTCTCTTCTGCCTCCTGGCGAATTGTTACATCATGGTATGTCCCTAAGATGCCAAGCACTTCCCCATCTGAATTTCGCAAGGGTATCTTATTCGTCTCAATCCAAATTCGGTTTCCATTGGCCTGGAGAAGAGGTTCAATAATTCCTGTTTTCTCAATATTCGATGCAATGATAGCTTGATCATCGGCTCGATAAATCTCTGCCTCTGTTTTGCCCCAGACTAAGTCATAGTCTGTCTTACCAATCACTTCCTGGGTAGACTCTAGCCCAGCATCCCGCAGAAAAATTCGATTACAACCCAAATAAACTGAATCTAAGTCTTTCCAAAAAATGGAGAGTGGAAATGCATCTAGCACCGTCTGCAAAAATTGCTTACGTTCTCGCAGTTCTAACGTCCGCTCTTCCACCTTATCTTCCAGCTCTTGATTAAGTTGCTCCAACAACAAAATTGCTCGTTGACGCTCTAGCTCTGCTGCTGCACGAGCCGCAAACACTCGCATCACGTCTTCCACTCGCCGAATATTTTGAAGTGGGTATCGATTCATCACCCAAAGCACCCCGATTGCATCTCCTTCACCATTAAGTAGTGCAATTCCTAGATAGCTCTTGGCATTTAATCCCGCTACCAACTGAGGTAAGGCATCGCCAAAGTGAGCAGTTAAGTCCTCACATTGATATCGACCATCGTTAAGCACAAATTCACATAATGTACCGTTGGGCTGGTAGCGAATTGCTGGATGAAGCCCACCATTCGACCAAAATGCTAAGGATTGCAATTCCCCCTCATTCCCTATCAATTCTGCAACCAAGGCATGGTCAACCTGGAGGGCTTCGGCTAGGTGCCTGGCTAAAACGGGGAAAAAGTCTTGCCCTGTCTTAGCCGCAGTGCCAGCCAAAAGATTTTGCAATTGCTGCTCCGATCTCATTCGCTCGGTGATGTCGCGCACCATGAACAGAACTTCATCTTCATCACTCTGAATAACCCTGACCTCTTCATGGCGGCTACCATCACCCCAAGGTAGTTCTTGCTCGAAGGTTTGCAGTTCCCCAGTACTGAGTGCCTGCTGCAAATAATTTATCTGCCGCTCTGCCACCGCAGTCGGTAGAACATCATTCATCGAACGTCCCACCGGATTCAGCTCCTGAGGGAATATCGTGATGCCAGGGTGATAGTTAAGCACTTCTCGATAGCGCCCTTGGACATCCACGCAAAAGAGATAGTCTGGAATGCTGGCCAAGATTGCACGGTTTCTAGCTTCGCTTACCTGCAAAGCCTGTTCGGCCAGCTTGCGTTCTGTGATGTCTGTAAACAGTGCATAGTAGCCTC
The DNA here is from genome assembly GCA_938002085.1 of uncultured Pseudanabaenaceae cyanobacterium. Taxonomy (GTDB): domain Bacteria; phylum Cyanobacteriota; class Cyanobacteriia; order PCC-9006; family JAAUQQ01; genus JAAUQQ01. The sequence continues at coordinate 2,455 of CALLAT010000150.1, read as the reverse complement.
TCACCTGCTGCTGAGCATCACGATCAGGAACGAGCGTACCGGACAAATAGCGATGATTTCCCTGGGCATCGGTGATTTCTGTGTCACAAGCAACGATCTCTCCAGACAGAGCTTGCTCAATTTGTGATTTGGACTGAGCATAATGCTTAGCTCCCAAGCACAATTTGATATGTCGACCTAAGAGCTTATCTTTGGAAACGTTAAACCAATTTTCATAGGTCTTATTCAGGAATTGACATCGTAAAGATGAATCCACATAGACAATACAACCAGGGACCGAATCGGTTATGGACCTGATCAATGCATCGCTATCAGCCAATGCTGCTTCTGCTGCTTTGCGATCGCTAATGTCAACCAAGGTGCCACAAAAACCAATGACCTCGCCTGCCGCATCTTCCTCGGGTGTTGCCTTGGAATAAATCCACTTCACCTGTCCATCTGGATGCAAAAAGCGATATTCAACCTGGAAGCCTTGCTTCGTTTCAATCGCCTCACGCCAGGCCGCAAGCACGTGGTCACGATCTTCAGGATGCAGCGCAGCTTGCCACTGCTCGTCAAAAATCCTTTCTGAACTCAGGCCTAACAGCTCCAAACAACGAGGATTAATGAGTGTGCAATCTCCCGAAACATCGTGGCAAAAAATCCCCATGGGTGCTGCAGCAACAATTTTGGCATAGCGATGTTGACTCACCCTCAGTTCGTAGTTTTGGTGGAGATAGCTGAGCTTACTCAAGCAATTCTCAGTCACAGTGCCTAACAGAGCTCCCTCAGGATCAACGACAGGGAGATGAGAAATATCATGTTGAGCGAACAATTTTTGTGCTGCTTTAGCATCGGCCAAATCTTCCAGCGGCAAGGTGATCACTGGGTGAGACATGACTTGAGCAATGGCCCTATTTTCCCAAGCCTCTCCCTGGAGCATCAAACGCAACAAATCCCGCTGGGTCACAATGCCGACGACCTGGCCTTGCTCTTGCACCACAATGCAGCTAGCCTTGCTCGCTCGCTGCTCATCTGGCGTTGGGCGAGGCTGACTATCCTCCAGGGCACCGGCCAGGATGCCTCTCTCAGTCGGGCTTTCCAGCAGTTGAGCCGCGGCTTCTGCTAGCATCCTATCGGGTGAAACCAGGATGGGATGCGAAAGCGTGGCAACCTCAAACCTGGGAGAGGAATAGATCATAACGAGACTGCATGGGAACAAATGCAAAGAAAAAGGCAGAAAAATTCGACATCTTGAAGAAGTCAGAATTGTAGGTCACTCTAATTATGTAAGCCTTTTGATCTAAACAAAGTAGATTGGCCCCAAATCTTAAGTTGATTTAAAAAATGTATTCAAATTACTATTTTTAGAGCTCAGTTCAACGAAAGCGATAGGTTGATATGCCCGCAAAATGAGTTCAAACTTCTTGCCCACCAGCTCTACACGACCTGCTCTAAAGCGATTTTTTATCTAAGATATGGCCTTGCGCGAGTCAAGATCCACCTAAAGACAGTGTGCGACCTCACCAAGGCCGATGAGCTGCAAGGCTTCCACAGTGTGCTTTTCCCCTCAATCCATCTTGCGCTCAACAGCAGTATCACTGCACAAGCATCAACATTAGAGCGACCCTGCTAACCGACGGATGAAACCCTCCACCAGCTATGGATACACCACGCCCCCTGGCAACGGTAGGAACGATAACGATGGGAAAAGCTTTAAGCGATTAGTCCTCTTTGCCCTCTGCTTCTACCCCGTCCTATTCTCAGCGGCGACTGGAATTTGGTATGTGCAAAGACGGCTGCAAGGCTGTCAAGTCGGTGACATGAGCGATCGCCGCTGCTCCCCCATTGCCTATCGCAGCCCTGGCCATGCCGGAGAACTTTATCGCGAAAATAGCAGCGCCTTGATCCAGATCTACGAAGCCCCCTCAGAGAAATCTCCCGTTCTCCTAGAGCTCCCTTCTGGCACGCCGATCACCCTGCTAAAACGACAAAAAACGGCCAATGCCACCGTCTGGTATCGCGTCCGACAAGGCACTCCCGAAGGCTGGGTGCCGGCAACTCACATCAACCTTACCCAGTCCTCACCGCTCACCACACTGCCTTCCATCTACATCTACCAAGTGCGAGATATTGTCAAATGTGGTGTACGGCCCGGAGTTAGGCAACCTTCTTTTTGGTTTGCTTAGGAGCGTCCGATTGAGTTGCATCCTCAACTTTGATTCCGTCATTAAACTGAACGCCTTGAATCACATCCCCAATGCTCTTGAAACCGCGAATGCGTAGCCAGCGTTTCTGAGCGCTCTGAATCAGCTTAAAGACCAGAGGAAGAATCGTGTCTTTGGAGACCGCTCCTCGGGTCTTGTCAGTGCGCAAACGAACCGTGGCAAAAGTCGATTCAATCGGATTGGTCGAGCGCAGATGCTGCCAATGCTCAGCGGGAAAGTCATAGAACGCGAGTAAAACACTGCGGTCC